>NZ_JBBMXE010000019.1:0-117378 GCF_037996745.1 Xenorhabdus siamensis | reverse complement strand
TTTCAATTCATGATGAGGTATCGTTTCCCCACACACATGACTCTTAAGCCCTTATAAATACTGCCTTCATTAGCTTCAGCAATGACCCGCCAAAATTGAACCGGGATTGACAGATAACTAATTTGATAAAGTTCACACAAACGCCAGAATTCTTGTGCACTGCAGGCTCTGCTTCCGTCAGAATATGCGCCAGGCGTTCACTTGGATAATCAGTATCCAGAAATACATAGGCTCCGCCCGCTTTTAACACGGCCAACAGCCCTATTACCATCGCTGGTGAACGTGTTACGCAAACCGCTACCCGTTGATCAGGAGTTATGCCTAGCGTGATCAATTGATGTGCTAACTGATTAGCCCTGGCATTCAGTTCCGCATAACTGAATTTTTGCTCTTCATAGACAAGTGCTGTTGCATCCGGGGTTTTTTCTGCCTGTTGTTCAACTAACTGATGAATATACAATGTGTCAGGATATGGGGTTTCAGTTGTATTCCACGTTTCCAGCAATAACCTGCGCTCCACCGACGACAGGATATTGATTTCCGTGACCCGTTGTTGATGATCAGCCACCATGGCTTGCAATACTGTATGTAAGTACCCGATATGCCGCTCGATGGTTGGCTGATCAAACAGAACCGTAGCATAATGCAGTGCTCCAACTATCTGCTCATTCTCCTCAAACAAGCTCAGTTCGAGATCAAATTTAACTTTATTAACAACCTGATCCATTGGAGTGACGGCCAGTCCCGGCAATTCCCAATCCTGAGGCTCATTGTTTTTCCCGGTAATGTTTTGCCCAGTAATACTTTGTCCGGTAAAGCTTTGCCCGGTAAAATTTTGCCAGGCAAACATCACCTGAAACAGCGGCGTATGGGCTAATCTGCGCGGTGGTTGCACGATTTCCACCACTTGTTCAAACGGCAGGTCCTGATGTTCCTGTGCTGTCAGTGCAGTTTGCCGGACACGCATAAGCAATTCGGTTACATCTGGCGCCCCCGATAAATCGATACGTAAGGCCAGCGTGTTAACAAAAAACCCGATTAACGATTCTGTTTCCTGACGATTTCTGCCTGCACTTGGGGTGCCTATCACAACATCATCCTGACCCGACAAACGTGACAAAACCGTGGCCCAGGCTGATAACAGAATCATAAATAGTGTGACACCGTGTTGCTCACCCAGACGTTTGAGAGATATCGTTAATTCTGTGCCCAGATTGATAGAGACAGCATTCCCGGCAAACGATTGTTCAGGTGGGCGGGTTCGGTCAGTCGGTAAATCCAGCAAGATGGGCGTATCGGCCAGCTTCATCTTCCAATAATCGGACTGCATTTGTATCCGTTCTGCCGATAACCACTGGCGCTGCCATGCCACATAATCAGGATATTGAATTGCCAATGGTGGCAAGGGATTGGGTTGCCCTGTCAGAAAAGCGGCATAGAGGGCACTTAACTCACGCATCTGTACCCCAACAGACCAGCCATCTGACACGATATGGTGTTGAATCAGCAAAAAGACGTAATCGTTGTCAGTCAGTTGTATCAGATTAGCGCGGATTAAGGGTCCCTCGGTAAGATCAAATGATGCTTCTGTTTCTTGTACACATAAATGCTCAAGCTGTTCATGCCTATCAGCAACTTTACGCAGATCATGTCTTTTCATCGGCAAGCCTGATTCTGTCGGTAACAATTTAACCTGAGGTTGACCATCAATCGTGATAAAGACCGAACGCAAAGCCTCATGGCGGGCAAACAGAGCATCAAGTGCCTGCCGCCAGGCATCAATATCAAGCTGACCACGCAAACGCAGAGCTATCGGGATATGGTAGATTTCACTGATCCCCTCAAACTGGGCTAAAAACCATAGACGCTGTTGAGCAAATGATAACGGTAATTGATCTCCACGAGAGACCGGTAGGATAGAGGGGAGTCTGACTTTCTGATCCCCCAATCGCCCCTTTATCTCCTCAGTAAAAGCAGCCAAAGTCGGGGACTTAAATAATGTGGTCAACGGTAATTCAACACCCAAGGCCACTATCCGGCTCATCATCCGTACTGCCAGCAGCGAATGCCCCCCTAAGGCAAAGAAATTATCATGTCGCCCCACCTGCTTAACTTTCAACAATTCTTGCCAGATAACGGCCAGAGCAATTTCCATTTCTCCTTGTGGCGCTTCATAGATCTGACGGGCAAAAGCCTTATCATCTGGAGCCGGCAATGCGCGACGATCCAGCTTGCCATTTGGTGTTAACGGCAGTGACGCTAAACGGACAAAGGCCGCCGGCACCATATACTCAGGCAAAAGAGCACTGACGTAATCACGCAGACGCTTAGCCAATCCGTCATCAGGCTCAGCCACAACATAGGCAACTAAACGTTGCTCCTGCCCTTCTCCCAATGCCAGCACCACCGCCTCACTCACAGCCGGATGCTCAGTTAATCGTGTCTCAATATCTCCAGGTTCTACCCTAAAGCCCCGGATTTTGATTTGATAATCATTGCGGCCCAGGAATTCCAGATTTCCATCCGGTAAGTAACGCACCAAATCCCCTGTTCGATACATCCGCGTATTGGGGCTATCGCTGAACGGGTCAGATAAAAAACGTTCTGCCGTCAGTGCTGGCTGGTTCAAATAACCCCTGGCTACAGCCGCACCACCAATATACAATTCTCCCACCGCGCCTAATGGCACCGGATGACCAAAGTTATCCAGTAAATAAAGCCGAATATTGGCAAGGGGGCGACCAATCGTCGGGCAAGGGTGCGCAGGTTCTATAATTGCCAATGTTGCATCCACTGTACATTCGGTTGGACCATAGACATTATAGGCTGTCAAGAATGGGATATTCGCAACAGCGTGCCAGGTTGGAGGAGATATGGCTTCACCGCCAACCCATAGCACCAGGGGTTTGTTATGTCGGTCTAACCCCGCAGCCAGCAACATTTCTAATTGCATCGGTGTGCAATCTATTACATCAAGATTAGCCGTGGTTAGAAATTGCAAAAAGGCCGTACTATTGGCTCGTACATCTTGTGGCACAATGACCAACGTATAGCCATTCAACAGACTCAATAAGTTTTTCACTGCTGCATCAAATGAAATACTGGCGTTCAGGCCAATCCGGGATACAGATAATTTTGCAAAAATATGTTGTGTCAGTGTTCCATGTAAGTTCAATACAGAGCCATGCTCAACCATCACGCCTTTCGGCGTACCAGTAGACCCGGAGGTGTAAATGACATAAGCCAGATGCCGTAAAGTCAATGTCTGTATTTGTGGGTTACTGTCCGATTGATCTGGCAATGAATTCGGATCAATTACAGTCAGTCCGGTAAACGCTTTTTCACCCAGCGCTATCTGCCCCGCCTGATCAACCAATACCACTAACGGGGCCGCATCACTTAAGATATGCGCTAAACGTTCACTTGGATAGGCAGGATCCAGTGGTACATATGCCCCACCCGCTTTCAGCACCGCCAGCAATCCCACCACCATAGCCAGTGATCGTGTGACACAAAGGACTACTCGCTGCTCTGGTACAACACCTAATGCAATCAGTTGATGGGCTAGTCGGTTAGCACGGGCATTCAATTCCGCATAGCTGAGCGTCTGTTCTTCATATACCAACGCTGTTGCATCCGGGGTCTTCTCTACTTGTTGTTCAAATAATTGATGAATACACAACGAATCGGGATACGCTGTCTCCGTGGCGTTCCAGGTTTTCAACAACAACGTGCGTTCAGTTTCAGGCAGGATTTCTAATGCCCGTACTGGTGTCTCCGGGGCCTGTTCAAGTGCCTCCACCAAACTTTCCAGTGCCTGCTGCATATAGCTGCATATCCTTGCCGGGTCAAACGGCTGCTCGACATGAGCGGTCAGACCCAATGCGTCTCCAAACTCTTCCACCGACAGGGCAAACGGATAGTTAGTACGTTCCTGTTCACCCAGGAATTCAACGCCATCCAAGATTTCATCCGAACCTTCCGGCAGTAAGTTATACCGATAGTTCAACAAGGTATTGAATAACGGCAAGCCACTGGCAACTCCGCTGCAACGCTGAGCCAATGCCAGTGAAGCATGTTCGTGTGCCAGCAATCCGGCCAGTCGGGTATGTACTACCCGGACACTATCCCGTACCGGAGTCTCATTGATATCTAAACGCAGCGGCAAGGTATTGATAAATAATCCCATCCCGTTGCCCGCTCCTTCCCCCGTCTGCATACGTCCAAACAACACGGTACCGAATACCACTTTTTCCTGCCCGCTGGTACGCGATAACACTTGCGCCCAGGCAAGGTGGCACAAGGCAGCCAAACTCACTCCCAACCGTCTGGCCTGAGTACGCAAACGATCATTCAATGCGGCCGCCAGCATCTGGTGATATTCCATCACTTGAGAGCCATCACTGTGTACTTCCGTTACCCCAAATGACAACGTTGGTTCCTCTACCTCCGCCAACATATCGGTAAAGAAACGGGTGTGCTCTGTCTGGCTGGCACCCAATCGGGCTTGAGCAACCAGATTGCGGAAAGGCGTCGGAGCAGGCAGGCTATCTTCCTGCTCAGCAAAACAGACCTGAACTTCATGGTTCATCACCTCCATCGTTACATGATCACCAACCAGATGATGCAGCAATTGTAATGCTACCCAACGGCCATCAGCTTCCTGGGCGACCACAAAACGCAGCAGCGGTGCTTGCCCCAAGTCAAGACGATAATGAAGCGGATCAAAACGTTGAATAAGCTGGTCATGGACGGCCCCATCAGCAGGGTCTAATTTCAGCTCAGTCACGGACAAAAGCGCCTGACGCCAAACCACCTGAGCCGGGCTTGATAACCCTTGCCAAACAAAAGCGGTGCGCAAGATATCATGACGGTCAACCACTTTTTGAGCTGCGGCCAGATAGTGATCCAACAACGATCGACTATCAAAAATTATCCGGTTGGTTAACAGATACGGGTCGCCTTTTTCCCTCAACAGATGGTGGAATAAAATACCATCCTGTAATGGTGACAGGGTATAAATATCTTGAATATTAGCGATTCCCCCCGGCACCTGACTGACCAGCCTATCAATGTCTGCCTGTTCTATATCAATCAACGGTAACATTTCCGGCGTGATCCGTTCACATTCATGGCTTATCAGGTTTGGCGGAATAGCAAAGGTATCATCCACTTTTGTCAGCAAAGCGGCCTGTTCTGCCAGTACCGGACTGGAAAACAGCGCTCCGGCTTGTGCGGTATAGCCTTTCTCCCGCAACAATCCCATTAGTTGTACTATTGACAACGAATGACCACCTAGTGCGAAGAAGTTATCAAATCGACTAATTTTATTGATACCCAGTAACTGGCTCCACATCGCTGCCAACAGGTTTTCTGTTTCGCTTTGGGGGGGCTGATAATATTGACGCTGATAAGCGGTGGCATCTGGTGCCGGCAGTGCCTTTCGGTTAAGTTTACCATTAGGCGTCAGTGGGAAATGTGTCATCACCATAAACGCAGCTGGCACCATATATTCGGGTAGTACAGACAACAGATATTGACGTAATTCTGCCGTAATCTGATCAGATTCATCACCTTGCACCAAGACGATATAAGCCACCAGCCGTTTATCTTCCCCATTCCCTGCATGAGCAATAACAATCGCTTGCTGCACCGCCGGATGGGTTTCAAGGCAAGTTTCAATTTCACCTAACTCAATACGGAAACCACGAATTTTGACCTGATGGTCATTACGCCCAAGATATTCAATATTGCCGTCATTATCATAACGGGCTAAATCGCCGGTACGGTACATGCGGGCATCCGGTTTTGAATAAAAAGGATCTGTTAAAAACCGTTCTGCTGTTAGCTCTGGTCGATTCAGATAACCGCGGGCAACACCGATACCACCAATATATAATTCACCAATCGCCCCCAAAGGGACCGGCCGTTGTTGGTTATCTAATAAATAAATACGGGAATTGGTAATGGGCTTACCTATCGGCACTACCTGATCCTCAAAATGATCGGGACAATGCCAGTATGTCACATCAATTGCGGCTTCAGTCGGGCCATATAAATTGTATATCCTGACCCAAGGCATCAATGCCTGGCACTGCTTCACTGTAATAGGATGTAACGCTTCGCCGCTGCAAAACAGGTGTTTTAGCGTTAAACAACGGGCCACATCCGGTTCTTTTAAGAATGCGCTCAACACCGAAGGCACAAAATGCAGAGTGGTTACCTTCTCCTGATTGATTAATTCAATCAACTGAGAAAGGTTTTTCTGTTGTGCTGTGGTAGCCAATACCATTTTGGCGCCACTCATGAAGCTACAAAACAGCTCCCAAACAGAAACATCAAAGCTAAACGTGGTTTTTTGCAAAACCACGTCGTCAGGGGTGAGTTGATAAGTTTGCTGTATCCAATACAACCGATTTATCACACTACGATGCTCATTCTGCACACCTTTCGGGTTGCCGGTCGAGCCTGAGGTATAGATAACATAGGCCAGATTACGTGAACTGAGTGCCATAACACAGGGATTCTCTGCCGAGAATTCAACGTTCTCCGACAGAACAGTACCAATATCCAACTGTTTTTTTGTCGCAGAGATGTCATACAACTTATCTGCACCGATATCGTCATGTAAGAGTAAAATAGGAGCGGCATCATCAAGAATATAATGAAGACGTGCTGATGGATAACTGGGATCAAGCGGCACATAAGCCCCGCCCGCTTTGAGTATTGCCAGCAAACCAATAACCATCAGGGGTGTTCGGTCAACACAGATAGCTACGCAACTATCCGGCACTACCCCTTCAACAATCAACCGATGGGCTAAGCGATTAGCCTGTTGATTCAATTCAGCGTAACTCAGAATACGATCATTAAATACCAATGCAGGTGCATTTGGCGTTTTCGTCGCCTGTTGCTCAAGTAATTCATGAATACAATATTCGGCGGGGTAATAACCCGCGGTGTCATTCCATTGATTTAATAATAGTTCTTTCTCAGTTGCTGACAAAATATCGAGATCTTTAAGGCGCTGAGTCACATTGTTTGTAATAGTGTGTAACACAGTAAGACAGTAATTTATCTGGCGTTCTATAGCTTGTTTTTCAAACAATGTCGTAGCATAGGTTATTCCCCCAACAAGCTCATCATCTCGGTGGAATATAACCAGCTCAATATCTGATTTTATGCAATTAGATCTGTAACCCATGGATGACGTTTTGATTCCCTCCAGTTCAAACTCTCCATCATAAAAATCTGGCCAGGTCATGATAGCCTGAAAAATAGGTGAATCAGCGACATGAGATCCCGGATTGATGATTTCAATAAGGTGCTTAAACGGAATATCCTGATTATTTTGCGCATCAATAACAGTATGATTTACCTGTGAAAACAGTTCTGCAACGGTGGCATCATCATCAATATCAATCCGGATTGGTAAAATATTGGCTAAGGGCCTCACCGTTTTTTCTGTTCCTGTTATATTTCTATTCGTAAAGGAGGTCCCTATAATGATACTGTCCTGCCCTGAAAGGCGATGAAGCACAATCGCCCAAGCTGTCATAATTGTCTCTAACAGTGTTATTCCGTGTTCTTGGCTAATTTGTTTAAGCTGATTCGTGAATTCTTTATCGAGCGTAAACGAACAGGTATCTCCTTTTGAGGATAACTGATTAAGTCTGGGAGATATTGTCGGTAAGGTGAGTAAAGGAGGGGCATCAGCAAGTTGTTGCTGCCAATATTCACGTTGTATTGATATCTGTTCTTCAGTCCAGCTAATTTCATTAGCTTCGTGTTGAGCAATAAGAGGTAAAGAAAGCGTTCGATGATTCAGCAGGTCATTATAAATGACACATAATTCATTAATTAAAATTTTAACAGATAAGTTATCAACAATAATAGGATGGAGATTTAACAAAAAGATATATTCATCATCTTTCAATAATACTAACAATACCCTTAACAAGGGTCCCTTCGCAAGATTAAAAGACGTGTTAAGTGTGTTATCAATAATCTGAGCAACCTTATTTTCTTTGTCATCAGAGGTGCGAATATCAGAAATTAGAAAAAGGCTTTCAATATTTTTGCTCAGAGTATTAATCACTGATTCATGATCATCTTCAACTAATGTTGATAATAATGCATCATGCCGAATCAATAAAATATTTAAGGCCTGGTGCAATAGTTCAACATTTAAAATACCACTTAGTTTATAATATACTGATACATGGTGGTTTGCAGGAACATAATGATCTGGCCGCATGTGTTTTTTTGATACCGATAAATATTTTCTATCACGTCCGCTTGCCGAAGTCATCACCTTATCATTTTTCATTTATAATTCCTCATGTTAATCATATCAAAAAGAACACCAAATACTGAATATTTAAAAACCGAAGCAATCATTAACTCGTTTTTTCTTGCGACCACTTTAACTTTATCACATGTTTGATATTGATTTATTTGAGGTTTCTATCATTATTTCATTATTAATAGTCTTAACTTTAAATTCACAATAGATATATTTTAATAAACACAAAAACAATTATATTACACTATTAACACTAGATGGTTAGTTTATTGTTAGTGAATATTTTTTAATTTTAGATATTGAGATGTCATATAATCAATCATCATCACGAAATTCATTATACTTGTTGATATTTTTGTTTGTTTTCCTGAACTGAAATCATATGATATTTAGCATGATACATTTAACATGTATGTTATCATTACCTTTTCGCATAAAATTCTTAACGTTGAGCCCTTCCTTTTCCAATAAAGCAATTTTTCAAACAGTAGGGAAATGTAAACACCCATGAAGCTTTTTACGCCATTATTGATGTACCGAGGTTTACCTAAAGATATATATTTTATTGCATTAGCAAAATTTGTTCTTGGTCTTGGAAATTTTATTATACCATTTATTATTCTTTTGCTAACACAAAAACTTGGGTACTCAACAACGATAGCCGGCGGGTTAGCTATGGGGATAACCGCGCTTTTTCTTATAGGTAGTCTTATTGGCGGTAAAATAGCTGATTCTTTCGGGCATAAAAGAGTGATGGTATATGGAGAAATTGCCGGTTCACTGGTTCTAATCGTTAGCGGTTTTTTTTCAGACTGGCCTGTGATGCTTCCTGTTTTACTTTTTTTAAGCTATTCCTTTTATGGCGTGTCTATTCCTGCCAGTAATGCACTTGTTGCAGGTATATCGTCTCCAAATAA
The DNA here is from genome assembly GCF_037996745.1 of Xenorhabdus siamensis. Lineage (NCBI taxonomy): Bacteria > Pseudomonadati > Pseudomonadota > Gammaproteobacteria > Enterobacterales > Morganellaceae > Xenorhabdus > Xenorhabdus siamensis. Next base: position 108,156 of record NZ_JBBMXE010000019.1, on the reverse strand, counting down.
TCGCAGTGCTGTTATGTCATTAAGTTACCTTGCATACAGCTTAGGCTCCGGCATTGGACCCATATTGGCTGGCTACCTTTTTTGGAATTTTACGGCCTGGGTTTTTTGGGGAAATGGGATTGCGAGCTTAATCGCTGTTCTCATCGTTTTATTCGGTGTAGACAATCATATTCGCGATCATAGAACCAGTGAAATAGAACTTTCAGAACTTGAAAAAGCGACTGACGGTTCAGTATGGAAGGTGTTTAAGGAGCGACCCAGATTACTTATTTTCGGAGTTTTGTGTACCTTTCTTTGGTTTGCCTTAAACCAAATGACAATAACCACTCCCCTCTACTTAAGCCATGTATTTGACAAGCAAGGTCCGATCTTATACGGACAATTAATGACATTTGTAAGCATTTTAGTCGTTATTATTACACCGTCAATAATCAGATTAACGTCAAATTTATGCGACATTAAAAGTCTTTCCATCTCCGGTTTTATTTTTGCACTAGGATATAGTTTGATACTATTTTATAGTTCAGTCAGTATGCAGTTTATAGCGTGGTTTTTCCTTGCTATTGGAGAAATTCTACTTTTAACCAAAGAAGGTGTATATTTGGCTAATCACTCTCCAAGCAGCCATCGCGGGCGTATAAGCGGGATATTAACAACAATCAGACACATTCTTCTTATGCCTACCTATATTTTAATCGGCGCTTATATTCAATCAGATGGATATGTGAGTACCTGGAGTTTGATCATCATTGTTTCTTTAGTGGCTGGAATAACATGCTGGCTTTTTTCAATTCAACAAAATTCAATTCAACAAAATAAAGTTACAAAATGATTTAGAACGGCACCCATGACGCCTGAACAAATTAAAATACGCGTATTTAAAAATAAATTACAACACATTGAAGTAAAAATGACATATTAAAGAGGCATCTAAAAAAATCCGGTATGAACAATCAATACCGGATTTTTATCGTCAGGTTAAATTAATACTATTACTTTGCCATTCTCAGAGTATCCATTTTTCCAATCCGTTGTTGAGGGTTATTCACCATGGCTTGCAGCACAATAAGAAAATAGTCAATGTGTCGTTCTATGGTCGATTGATCAAACAGGGCCGTGGCATAATTTATCACCCCGGCAATCACGCCATTCTCCTCAAAAAACTCTATTTCGAGATCACAGTTAATAATATTTAAATCATGAATAACCGATGATACTGTCAGCCCCGGCAGTGTCCAGTGGGGATCTTCATAATCCTGCCAGGCAAACATCACCTGGCACAACGGCATATGGTCTAGCGGGCGTGACGGCTGCACATTTTCCATCACCTGCTCAAACGGCAAATCCTGATGCACCTGTGCCGCTAATGTGGTTTGCCGGACTTGTGCCAACAACTCTGCCACCGTCAAGTCATCCGAAACCCTCGTGCGCAACGCCAGTATATTCACGAAGAATCCAATTAAAGGCTCCACTTCCTGACGACTACGGCCAGAACTGGGAGTGCCAACAATAATATCCTCTTGACCGGACAAACGCGCTAAAACCACCGTCCAGGCAGACAATAAGGTCATAAATAACGTGACATTGTACTGCGCACTCAGGCGTTTCAGGGCGGCTATTAATTCCGTATCCAAATTGATGGGTAAAACCTGCCCGACAAACGACTGCTCAGACGGGCGTGGTCGGTCTGTCGGCAGATTCAGCAGAGCCGGTGCATCAGCCAACGCCGTGCGCCAATAGTCAGCTTGTGCCTGCATACGTTCAGCGGAAAACCACTGCCGCTGCCAGGCTGCATAATCAGGGTACTGGATCGTCAGCGCGGGTAAAGGATCCGGTTGCCCGGCCAGAAAAGCCGTATAGAGCGTGTTCAGTTCAGCTATCAGCACTTCTTTCACTGACCAGCCATCGGAAATAATATGGTGCTGTGTCAGCAAAAACTGATAGTCGTCATCCGCCAGCCGGATAAGCATCGTTCGAACAAGCGGGCCCTGGCTGAGATCAAATGGCGCAGATACCTCCTCAATACGCAATCGTTCCAATGCTGTTTCGGCATCCGGGCACTCACGCAGGTCATAATGAACCAACGGCAGTCCGCGGTCTGCCGCCAGCAGACGGACCTGAGGCTGACCATCAACAGAAACAAAGACCGAACGCAGGGCTTCATGACGGGCAAATAACACATCCAGCGCCTGCTGCCAGGCTGCGATATCCAGTTGTCCACGCAGATGCCACACGAGCGGCATATGGTAGCGTTCACTGACACCTTTAAATTGCGTCAAGAGCCACAGGCGCTCTTGAACGAATGACAGTGGCAATCCTCCCTCACGGGAGAGAGGCAGAATGGGGGGCAATGTGCTTTGTTGTTCAAACCGGGTATGAAGTTTTTCAGCCAGGGCCGCTAAAGAAGGGGAGCTAAACAGTTCACTCAGTGTCAATTCCATCCCTAAAGCTGCTATTCGGTTCATTACCTGCATTACCAGCAATGAATGGCCGCCCAGTGCAATGAAATTATCATGCCGGCTGATCTGTTCAATCCCTAAGACTTCTTGCCAAATCGCCGCTAACGCGATTTCCATTTCCCCCTGTGGGGCCGCATAAGTTTGCCGGGCAAAAGCCTCTCCATCCGGTGCCGGCAGGGACCGGCGATCCAGTTTGCCATTCGGCGTCTGTGGGAAGCTGTCCAGACGTACAAAAGCCGCCGGCACCATATAATCCGGCAAAACAGCACTCAGGTGAGTACGCAGGTTGTTAACCAGCGTTTCATCGGCTTCTGCTGCCCCCGTTTCCACAATGACATAGGCCACCAGCCGTTTACCTTGTCCGTCATCTCGTGCCAGCACGACCGCCTCCTGTACCGCTGGGTGCTCCAGCAAACGGGTTTCAATTTCTCCCGGTTCAACACGGAAACCGCGAATTTTTACTTGCTGGTCATTACGGCCGAGGAATTCCAGACTGCCGTCTGGCCGATAACGGGCCATATCCCCGGTGCGGTACATCCGCGCCTCCGATACGGGGCTAAAGGGGTCGGGGATAAAACGTGCTTCACTTAAAATTGGCTGGTTCAGATACCCCCGCGCCACCCCCACGCCTCCAATATAGATTTCCCCCACACCGCCTAACGGCACTGGTTGCCCGTGGCTGTCCAGCAGGTAAATGTGGGTATTGCTGAGCGGCTGGCCGATAGAACGGTCATCCTCAGCGGAGACAACTGCTTGACAGGTGGCGGTGACGGTATTTTCTGTCGGACCATAGGCGTTTAATAACCGGGGACGGTGACCGACCTGGGCAAACCAGTTCTGAAGGGCTGTTTTCTGCACCGCTTCACTGCCGATAATAACCAGCCGGAGCGCGTCCGGCAGCAGTAATCCCGGTTTTCTGGCAGCCAGTTCAGACCAGAATAATGTCGGCAGGAACAGCACCGTAATACGGTTTTCGCGGGTTAAAGTAATAAATTCCGGCATAGAAGCCAGCCAGCTATCATCACGGACCACCAGTGTGGCACCCTGACATAATGAGGAGAAACATTCCTCGACAGCGACATCAAAGGCAAACGCCGCAAACTGCAATACCCGATCCTGCGCCGTCACACCATAAAGCTCATTCACTGCCAAAGTACGCTGATAAATCGCCTGATGCTCCACCATCACCCCTTTCGGCGTGCCGGTAGATCCGGAGGTGTAAATCACATAGGCCAGATTTTGCGGTGTTAATGTTGAAACCTGCGGGTTGCTGTCCGGTTGATCCGGCAGCACCGTCGGGTCAAGAACGGTCAATTCAGCCAGCACGTTGTCACCCAAGATGGACTGTCCGACCCCATCCGCTAATATCACCGATGGAGTGCTGTCACTCAGGATATAAGCCAGACGCTCTGCCGGGTAGGTTGTGTCGAGTGGCACATAGGCTCCACCGGCTTTCAGTACGGCTAAGAGGGACATTACCATAACCGGTGAGCGTGCCACACAAATCGCAACCCGTTGCTCCGGCCCGATCCCTAACTCAATCAATTTATGTGCCAGCCGGTTCGCCCAGGTATTTAATTCGGCGTAACTGAGCGTTTGTCCCTGATATTCCAGTGCTATGGCCTGCGGAGTTTTCGCCACCTGCTGTTCAAACAGTTGGTGGATACACAATACTTCAGGATAAGTGGTTTCTGCCGCGTTCCAGATGCCTGACAATAAAGTCCGCTCCGCTTGCGGCAGAATTTCTAATGCCCGTACTGGTGTTTCCGGGGCTTTTTCTAGCGCGTTCACCAGACTTTCCAGTGCCTGCTGCATATAGCCCCATATCCGCTCTGGCTCAAACGGCAGTACCACACTTGCCGTCAATCCTAATGCGTCACCAAAATCCTCCACCGACAACCCAAAGGGGTAGTTGGTGCGTTCCTTGCCGTCTAAAAATTCAATGCCTGCCAATGTGTCATCCGACAGCGCTGAGGGACCATTGTGCGGGTAATTGATATGCGGGTAATTGATATGCCGGTAATTGAGCAGAGCGCTAAAGAGTGGTGTACCACGCTCAACCCCGCTACACTGCTGCGCCAGCGCCAATGACGCATGTTCATGGGCTAATAATCCCGCTAGCCGGTGATGGGCCGCCTGTACGCTGTCCCGAACCGGGGTATCATCCATATCCAACCGCAATGGCAAGGTATTGATAAATAATCCCATTCCCTCCTCTGTCCCTTCGCCTCCGGTCATACGCCCAAACAACACAGTGCCAAATACCACTTTTTCTTGTCCGCTACTGCGCGCCAATACCTGTGCCCAGGCCAGATGACACAAAGCGGCCAAGCTGACCCCCTGCTGCCGGGCCTGACGGCGCAAACGATCATTTAGTTCCGGGCGTTAGCAATCGGTAAAATTCCCTTTCCTGTGATCCATCCAGATGGACCGCCGCCAGCCCGAACGGCAGTGTTGGTTCTTCCACTTCTGCCAGCATGTCGGTAAAGAAACGGGTATGGGCTGCCTGACTCACGCCCAACCGGGCCTGTGCTACCAGATTGCGGAACGGGACAGGCGCCGTCAGACTCTGTGCCTGTCCTGTCAGGCAGCTCTGTACTTCATGGTGCATCACCTCCAGCGTTTCATGGTCACCAATCAGATGATGCAGTAATTGCAGAACAATCCAACGGCCATCGGCTTCCTGCGCCACCACAACGTGCAATAACGGGGCTTGATTCAGATCAAGATGATAATAACTGGGATCAAAACGGCGGCTTAACTGGTCAATCGCCGGACCGTCAGCCGGATCCAGCGTCAGCTCTGTCACTGACAAAGAGGCATGACGCCAAACGACCTGCACCGGTACCGATATCCCTTGCCAGATAAACGCGGTGCGTAAGATATCATGCCGTTCAACGATCTGTTGCGCTGCCGCCAGATAACGATCCAGCAACGCACGGTTCGCAAACGCCATCTGGACACTTAACAGGTACGGATCCCCTTCGTGTGCCAGTAAATGATGGAACAAAATCCCGTCCTGCAATGGCGATAAGGCGTAGATATCCTGAATATTCGCTATCCCCCCTGGAACTTGCTTGACAATGTGGTCAATATCCGCCTGCGTTAAATCCACCAGCGGCAACATGGCCGGAGTCAGTTGTTTTGTCGCGGGGGTAATCATATTCGGGGGGATCTCGATGGCCTGATGCTGCCCCAATGTTTGCGCCAGCTCGGACAACACTGGCGACCGGAACAACTCCCGTGCTGTCAGTGTTAACCCCTGCCGGCGCAAGCGTTCAATCATACGCACCGCAAGCAATGAATGCCCGCCCAGTGCAAAGAAGCTGTCATGACGACTGATTTGCTCAATGCCCAGTAATTCTCCCCAAATCGCTGCCAGCGTCATTTCGGTTTTTCCCTGCGGGGCTGCATAAGTTTGCCGGGCAAAGGCGTCACCGTCCGGGGCTGGCAGCGCCCGGCGATCCAGCTTACCATTCGGCGTCAGTGGAAACGCATCCAAACGTACAAAGGCCGCCGGCACCATATAATCCGGTAAAACCGCGCTCAGATGCGTTCTCAGGCTGTTTGCCAGCTCTTCCTCCTCTTCCACGACCACATAAGCCACTAACCATTTCTCTGTTCCATCCCCCAGAGCCAGTACTGCTGCCTCACGCACTGCCGGATACTCTGTCAACCGGGCTTCAATTTCCCCCGGTTCAATCCGAAAGCCGCGGATTTTCACCTGCTGGTCATTACGCCCCAGAAACTCCAGATTACCGTCCGGCCGGTAACGGGCTAAGTCCCCGGTGCGGTACATCTTCACATCCGGGCTACCACTAAATGGATCATGAAGGAAACATTCAGCCGTTAATTCGGGGCGATTTAGGTAACCACGGGCCACGCCGGCACCGGCAATATAAATTTCTCCGATCACGCCAAGAGGGACAGGTTGTCCAGCAGGATCAAGAAGATAGATGCGGGTATTGGCGATTGGGCGGCCAATCACTGATGCTTCCGGGATCCCGGTCTGAGCTTTATATTCATACCAGGTAGCATCACCATTAATTTCGGATGAACCATAAAAATTTAACAGACGCAGCCAGGGGTAATCTGCCACAACTTGTCGGGCCAGTTCAGGCGCCAGCCGTTCTCCGCTGCAAACCAGCGTCCTGATGAATTTTAACTTATCGCCATGGACTTGAATTAAGTGTTTTAGTAACGAGGGCACCAGTACCAGATAATTGACGTCAAAGCGGCGTAAACCATCACAGAAACGGTCAAGATCTTTCACTGCCTGATCACTGAAAACGACCAGTTTGCCACCGGACAACAAGACGCTCAGCATCTCGGTGACAGAATCAACAAAGCTGATGTTGGTTTTCAGTGCCCCTACCAATGGCACCGTTACGATATCGCGGACAAACCATAATAAGCGGTTACACAAGGCGTGATGACTGTTCATCACGCCTTTGGGCAGGCCCGTAGAGCCGGAAGTGTAGATCACATAAGCCAGATGGTGCGATGTCAGTCCCAACGCCTGAGCATCTGGGTTATCGGTGGAAAGTGACATCAAGAATGCTGCCTGAGCATCAAGTACCACGGTGGGCACAGTGTTGGCTAGCCGGTCAACCCATTCGGTTTGGGTCAGTACCACCACGGGGGCGGCGTCTTCAAGCATATATGCCAGCCGATCGGCCGGATAAGCAGGATCCAGCGGCACGTAGGCCCCACCGGCTTTCAGTATGGCTAATAACCCAATCACCATTGCGGATGACCTTGACACACAAACCGCGACCCGTTGTTCCGGTTCAACCCCCAGTTCAATCAACTGATGAGCCAACTGGTTAGCTCTGGCGTTTAATTCCGCGTAACTGAGGGTCTGATCTCCATCGATCAGGGCGATGGCATCCGGGGTTTTCGCCACCTGCTGTTCAAACAGCTGGTGAATACACAAGGCTTCAGGATACGGCGTTTCCGTTGCGTTCCAAGCGGTTAACAACTGTGTGCGTTCCGCTTGTGGCAGGATGTCTAATGCCCGCACCTGCCTATCCGGGGTGTGCTCCAGCGCATCTGCCAGACTTTCCAGTGCCTGCTGCATATAGCCCCATATCTGCTCCGGCTCAAATGGTTGCACGACACTCGCCGTCAATCCCAGTGCATCACCAAAATCCTCCACCGACAACACAAAGGGATAGTTGGTGCGTTCCTTGCCATCTAAAAACTCAATGCCTGCCAATGTATTATCCGCCGGTGCTGAGGGGCTATTGTGCCGATAATTTAGCAAAGCGCTAAAGAGGGGCGTACCGCGTTCAATGCCACTGCACTGTTGTGCCAACACCAGTGACGCATGCTCATGGGCAAGTAATCCCGCCAGCCGGCGATGGACGGTCTGTATGCTGTCCCGAACCGGGGTATCATCCATATCCAACCGCAATGGCAAGGTATTAATAAACAAGCCCATCCCATTGTCTGCCCCTTCTCCAGCGCTCATACGCCCAAACAGCACGGTGCCGAACACCACTTTTTCCTGTCCACTGGTACGCGACAATACCTGAGCCCAAGCCAGATGACACAAAGCCGCCAGACTCACCCCATGCTGGCGGGCCTGACGGCGCAAGCGGTCATTCAGTTCCGGCGTTAGCAATCGGTAACATTCCCTTTCCTGCGATCCATCAAGATGGACCTCCGCCAGCCCAAATGGCAGGGTCGGCTCTGTCACTTCCGCTAACATGTCAGTAAAGAAACGGGTGTGGGCTGCCTGACTCACGCCCAACCGGACTTGTGCCACCAGATTGCGGAACGGCACAGGCGCAGCCAGGCTCTCTTCCTGTCCCGTCAGGCAGGTCTGCACTTCACGGTGCATCACTTCCAGTGTTTCATGATCACCAATCAGGTGATGCTGTAATTGCAGCACAATCCAACGGTCATCCGCTTCCTTTGCCACTACAAAGCGCAATAACGGCGCATCACTCAGATCAAGGCGATATTGATTGATGTTAAAACGTTCATCCAGTTGCCTGCTAACTGGCCCATCGGCCGGGTCCAGTATGAGCTCCGTTACTGACAAAGGGGCATGACGCCAGACCACCTGCACTGGTGTAGATACACCTTGCCAGATAAAGGCGGTGCGTAAAATATCGTGACGATCAACCACACGTTGTATCGCTGCCAGATAACGATCCAGCAACGCGCGATCAACAAACACCATTTGACCACTCAACAGGTAGGTATCCCCTTCCCGTGCCAGTAAATGGTGGAATAAAATCCCGTCCTGCAACGGGGATAACGCGTAGATGTCCTGAATATTTGCTACCCCGCCCGGTACCTGTCCGACAATATGGTCAATATCCGCCTGGGTTAAATCTGCCAGCGGTAACATCGCCGGAGTCAGTTGCTGCGTTTCGGCGGTGATCACATTCGGCGGGACTTCGACGGTCTGATACCGTCCCAACGTTTGCACCAGATCAGACAACACCGGCAACCGAAACAAATCCCGCGCTGTCAGTGTTAATCCCTGCTGACGCAGGCGCTCAATCATACGCACCGCAAGCAACGAATGCCCGCCCAGCGCAAAGAAACTGTCGTGTCGGCTGACTTGTTCAATACCCAGTAATTCTTCCCAAATTGCCGCCAATGTGATTTCCATTGCCCCCTGCGGGGCTTCATACGCTTGCCGGGCAAAAGCGTCTTCCTCCGGGGCCGGCAGTGCCCGGCGATCTAACTTACCATTCGGGGTTTGTGGGATGCTGTCCAGACGCACAAAAGCTGCCGGCACCATGTAATCCGGTAAAACTGCACTTAGATGGGTACGCAGGCTGTTTGCCAGCCCTGCATCCCCCACCGTTTCTGTGACCACATAAGCCACCAGCCGCTTATCCTGCCCTTCTCCCTGCGTCAACACGACTGATTCATGCACTGCCGGGTGCTCTGCCAATCGAGCTTCAATTTCCCCCGGTTCAATACGAAAGCCCCGAATTTTCACCTGCTGATCGTTACGGCCGAGAAATTCCAGATTGCCATCCGACCGATAACGGGCTAAATCCCCGCTGCGGTACATGCGTGCATCCGGGGTATCACTGAACGGATCAGCCAGAAAACGTTCGGCGGTTAACTCAGGGCGGTTCAGATAACCTCTTGCCACTCCTACCCCGCCAATATACAGTTCTCCCACGGCTCCTAGTGGTACAGGCTGACCAAAATTATCCAGTAAATAAAGCCGGGTATTATCTAATGGGCGACCAATTATTGGGTAAGGATGCTCTGGGCCTATATGCGCCAGTGTTGCATCTACTGTGCATTCCGTTGGACCATAGACATTATAGGCAGTCAGTTGTGGGATGCCGATTACAGTCTGCCAGGTTTGTGTTGATATGGCTTCACCGCCAACCAGTAGTACTAAAGCTTTTTTATGCTGACATATGCCCGCAGCCAATAACATCTCTAATTGCATTGGCGTACAATCCAATACGTCAAGGTCAGCCTTAATGAGAAATTGTAATAAGGCCGCACCATCAACTCGCACCTCTTGTGACACAATGACCAATGTGTAGCCATTCAAGAGACTCAATAAATTTTGCAGTGATGCATCAAATGAAATACTGGCGTTCAGACTAACCCGATAAGGTGCAGATGAATTGGCAAAAACACGCTTTGTCAGTACTGCATATAAATTTAACAAAGAACCCTGTTCTACCATCACCCCTTTTGGCCGACCCGTCGAGCCGGAAGTATACATCACATACGCCAGAGAGCGTGAAGTCAATACCGCTATCTGTGGGTTACTATCTGACTGTTCAAATAAGATATTTGGATCAAGCACCCTTCGTCCTGCCAATGCTTGCTCACCCAAAGCTGTCCGGCCAGTATTATCGGCCAGCACTATCGCCGGCTCAGCATCCCTCAGATTATCAGCCAAGCGTTCTCCCGGATAAGCCGGGTCCAGCGGCACATAAGCGCCTCCCGCTTTTAAGACGGCCAGCAACCCAACCACCATGGCCGGTGAACGTGCCACGCAAATGGCGACTCGTTGCTCCGGTTCCACGCCCAGAGCCATTAATTGATGGGCCAGCCGGTTAGCCTGGGCATTTAATTCTGCATAACTGAGCGTCTGGTTTTCATAGACCAGCGCGGTGGCCTGTGGCGTTTTCGCCGCCTGCTGTTCAAACAACTGGTGGATACACAACGTCTCAGGATAAGCGGTTTCCGTCCTGTTCCAGGTTTTTAATAACCGTATACGTTCTGCTTGTGGCAAGATGTCCAACTGTCGTACCGGGATTTCCGGGGTTTGTTCCAGTGCGTCCACCAGACTTTCCAACGCCTGCTGCATATAGCTGCATATCCGCTCTGGCTCAAATGACTGCACTATTTGTACTGTCAGGCCCAGTGCTTTGCCAAAATCCTCCACCGATAATGTTAATGGGTAGTTGGTCCGCTCCTGGCCGTCTAATAACTCAATCCCTTCCAGCGATTTATCCAATTGATTCGATTGATCATTATGTCGATAATTTAACAGGGCACTAAAAAGGGGCGTACCACGTTCAACACCGCTACACTGTTGCGCCAGCGCCAATGACGCATGCTCATGGGCAAGTAATCCCGCCAGCCGGTGATGGACGGCCTGTACGCTGTCTTGTACCGGGGTGTCATCCATATCCAGCCGTAACGGCAGGGTATTAATAAACAAGCCCATTCCTCCCTCTGTTCCTTCGCCGCTGGTCATACGTCCAAATAATACGGTGCCGAACACCACTCTTTCTTGTCCGCTACTGCGCGCCAACACCTGAGCCCAGGCCAGATGACACAACGCCGCCAAACTGACCCCCTGCTGCCGGGCCTGACGGCGCAGACGGTCATTCAGTTCCGGTGTCAGCAGCCGGTAACATTCTCTTTCCTGCGTTCCATCCAGATGGACGTCCGCCAGCCCGAATGGCAGGGTCGGCTCCGTCACGTCCGCCAGCATCTCGGTAAAGAAACGGGTATAGGCTGCCTGACTGACGCCCAACCGGGCCTGCGCCACCAGATTACGGAACGGCACCGGCGCAGGCAGGCTTGCCTCTTGCCCTGTCAGGTAAGCCTGCACTTCACGGTGCATCACTTCCAGCGTTTCATGGTCACCAATCAGGTGATGCAGTAATTGCAGGGCAATCCAACGGCCATCCGTTTCCTGCGCCACCACAAAGCGCAATAATGGTGCATCGCTCAGGTCAAGACGATAATGACTGACGTTAAAACGGGCCGCCAATTGGCTGGCTCACGGGGCCCTCTGCCGGATCCAGTATCAGTTCAGTCACGGATAAGGCAGCATGACGCCAGACGACCTGCACGGGTACGGATATGTTTTGCCAGATAAAGGCGGTGCGTAAAATATCGTGACGGTCAATCATCCGTTGCATTGCTGCCAGATAACGATCCAGCAAAGACCGATCAGCAAACGCCATCTGGACGGTTAACAGGTACGGATCCCCTTCCCGTGCCAGTAAATGGTGGAACAAAATACCGTCCTGCAACGGCGATAAGGCATAGATATCCTGAATATTCGCCACCCCGCCCGGCACTTGTCCAACAATGTGGTCAATATCCGCCTGCGTTAAATCCACCAGCGGCAACATGGCCGGAGTCAGTTGCTGTGTTGCGGGAGTAATCACATTCGGCGGAATTTCGATGGCTTGATGCTGCCCCACTGTTTGCGCCAGATCGGACAACACCGGCGACCGGAACAAATCACGCGCTGTCAGTGCCAATCCCTGCTGACGCAGGCGACCAATCATACGTACAGCGAGCAATGAATGGCCCTCCCAACGCAAAGAAACTGTCATGGCGGCTGATCTGCTCCATGCCCAGTAATTCACCCCAAATCGCTGCCAACGCCATTTCCGTTTCCCCCTGCGGGGTTTCATAGATCTGCCGGGCAAACGCCTCACTGTCCGGTGCCGGCAATGCCCGGCGATCCAGTTTACCGTTTGGCGTTAAGGGAAACGCATCCAGACGCACAAAAGCCACCGGCACCATATAATCCGGCAAAACTGCACTCAGGTGGGTACGCAGGCTGTTAACCAATTCTTCATCCATATCTGCCACGACATAGGCCACCAGCCGTTTGTCCATCCCATCACCTAGCACCAGCACTACGGCTTCACGTACCAACGGGGACTCGGCCAGCCGTGCCTCAATTTCCCCCGGCTCAATGCGGAAGCCGCGAATTTTCACCTGCTGATCATTACGGCCCAGAAATTCCAGATTGCCGTCCGGCCGGTAACGGGCTAAATCCCCGGTACGGTACATGCGCGCCGCCGGGCTATCACTGAACCGATCAACAAGGAAAAATTCGGTCGTCAATTCAGGCCGGTTCAGATAGCCACAGGCTACGCCGTCGCCCCCCACATAAATTTCGCCAATTGCCCCCAACGGTACGGGATGTCCATGACTATCCAGCAGATAAATCCGTGTATTGGCGATAGGCCGGCCAATGGGGAGCCGGATCATACCGTCTTCCAGCCCCTCAATAGGATATATTGTTGTAAAAGTGGTGCCTTCCGTCGGGCCATAAGCCTGTAAAAGTTGTTGTGGCGGACGATGTTTCAGAACCTGAGCAATCACCGATAAATCGGGGATATCACCGCCAAAAATCAATATTTTTATCTGCGGCAGCACCACGGACAACTCTACCGCCAGCCGGTTAAACAGCCCGATGGTCAACCACAGGACTGTGATATGGTGAGTCTGTAGAGCCCGGACTAACTCTACCGGCGTCAATAAGGTGGTGTGATCAATCACTACCAGCGCCCCGCCGTTAAGCAACGGCGCCCAGACTTCAAAGGTGCTGGCATCAAAAGCTGGGTTCGCAGTAAAAGCTACCCGATCATCCGGTTTGATGGCCGCATAACTATTATTGATAACCAGCCGGACCACAGCACGGTGTGGCACCAGTACCCCTTTTGGAGTGCCAGTCGAGCCGGAGGTGTACATGATATAGGCTAATTCGGTGCTGGCACGCGGCAAATCAGGATTAACGCTCTGTTGCTCGCTGCTTGTATTGCTCTCATCGGAAAGACGAAGCAGCGGTACAACCAGATCAGCCGGGATCGCTGTCTGTGTATCGGTGAGTAACAATTTGGCGGCACAGTCATTGATCAGCCAGTTTTTCCGTTTATCCGGTACAGTGGGATCAAGGGGAACGTAAACCGCACCAGCTTTAAGCACCGCCAGTTGAACCACCACCAGCATGATGGAACGTTCGAACAGCAATACAATATGATCGCCGGGACAAACACCTTGTTTGATAAGCTGGTGAGCCAACTGATTAGCCCATGTATTCAGCGCCTTATAGCTCAGGTGCTTATCGCCCGCTATCAGAGCTGTCGCCTGTGGGGTCTTCTCCGCTTGTTGCTCAAACACCTGATGAATACATGACTGGTTCGGGTAGGTAGTTTCCGTGGCGTTCCAGGTTTCTAATAGCAATGTCCGTTCCGCCTCCGGCAACAAATTAAGCTGCCCAATGGGGATACCATCACTTCTTCCTTTTGATAACAGCAACATTTGTAAATGGTCATCCATACGCGCAATCACTTCCCCGCTCAGGCGATTTGCATCATAAATCCAACGGAAACTACCTTGTCCATTTACCTGAAGTGTCAGTAATTCACCCGACGCCTGTTGATCACACGGTCTACCATCCTGTATTACCGAAACAGCGACAGGCCACGGATGGTGAGTACTTAATTCAGGAATGGCATACAGTGAAAGTAAATGGGAAAGGCGGTCACGACTGAATGTCTGGTGTTGCGCCAGTCGGGCAAGTTCATCATCAACCGCGTCAGCTACCCCTCGCCACGACTTGTCCCATGCTACTTCAATGTTCATGGGCACTACTGAGGCCAGATTTGCCTGGTTATCGTTTAATGCAGCACTCCAGCCGATTTGGTATGCAGACTGCTGAGACAGGCGCGCAAGATAGATAACAAATGCCTGCAACACTATTTGCCATGGAGCCTCTTGACCCTTTTGGGGAGACGGGGACTGCCAACGGCTGATTGCCCAACGGGGTTCTACAATCTTATGAGGTATGTCGAAAGGTAACTGGAGAGGGTGCAAAGCGATAAAACGCTGATACCAAAATAATTCACTGGGTGTGAATAATTGCAGGGTATTTATTCCAGAAAGTGCTTCACCATTAAGACTATTTCCCGTTGTAGCAATATTATCTTTCATTTATTACCTCATCTCAACGAATCTGTTAGTTGTTTGAAAATGTTCAATCTGTAGGATCATCAAAACCATTTTTTCTTGCTTTTTGTTTTATTCATTTGACTGGAGAAAAATATAATTCATGCATAAAACGTTGTTCAGGATATTTAGGTGGTATTTTCTATCAGGTTTTTAAATTACATAGTTTAATTTCTGGTTAATAAAAATTAATGCCATAACAATTTATCTAACAACGGAATAAATAATTAGTTTGGCAAATCAGAATAAGATATTCTGTTTTTATTTTTTAGATGAACTTATTCATTTTTTATTAGCTATAATTAGCAACCTAATAAATAAAAATTATCTTAGCTTAAGAATAATTCCATTTAAATGTCATGTATTAAATGGTTAGATTGCCCATTAAATATAGTTTTTACGTTCAATGAAGGTGCCTATGACTTTGTCGTGCATCTCTTCTGATTTGGAATAACCTATCGTTTTTCAATTCAGCCTTTTTATCCGGGGACGATGGGTGAGGTTGGTTCTCTCTATACGCTGGGTAAATGTCTTACCAACAAGATGCTCTTTTTCAGGATGGCAATCATAAACGGCATAATCATAGGTGCAATAAAACCGGATATTAACGGGTGACAAGAGCTCAAGTCGCTTTTCCAGTGTTTTCCTACAAACGACCATTGCTCGTCTATTTCACAACAAATAACAACTTCTGTGTCAGGAGAATTTGCTGATGTATCCGGGGATAGCATTCAATTTAAGTCAATTCCAGTTATCAGGTATGACGGCAAGATTGGCAAAGATAACGTTGGTGACCCCGAGCGGGAACATCCATTACGGTGAACATCTTTAACAGCACAGCAAGCAAGAAGGACAAAACCATAGCCGCTTGATAGTGTTGACCTAATACACACAGAAATTCATGGTGGTAGGGTTGCATCCCTGTAACCATTCTATGCGCTTGAAATCCAAAGGTGCTTATCCCCTCAAAAGTCAGGAAAACCCAACGGGCTTAAAACCCTGGGTCTAGACGGGCTGCATACGCTGTGCCAAATCAATTATATTTATTCTAACTCACTTTCAAGATACAAGATCTACTCACCCCCAACCTCTTACCCTGCTTATACTCATGTTCATGAAGGTGTGCCGGAAGCTGCTGCGTTTCTTGGTAATACAGTAGAGCATGTCATCGATCGACTTAAATATGATCTGTTGGCAATTAAGCCTGGTAGATTTATTTGCCCAATGAGTTTAGATGATGAATAAGACAATCACTGACAAACAGATTGCTCCAGAAACCAATTTATGCAACTGGTCAATTAGATCGACCAGTTGCTTAACGCTACACCCTAGAGCCTTTTTCACCAACTCTAGTTCTATCGTAACTGCGGTAGAGTGCTACATCCGGGGCATAAGTACTGAATGCGCCAGAATAGATGAAAACTATTCTAGCTTCTCTGTACACTTAGCTGGTTTTATCCTGAATTTATCTTCCTCTGATACCAGTTCGAAACGACTGACATCGGGGTTTAATTCCGTCAGTTCAGCCATTCTTCCCAGTAAGTAAATTATCTTCGTCCTCTTTAGCGTCAGAGTTCCGACGCTTTCAAGCCTCATATCACGTTTAGCCACCTGTTCAATATTGACAATGTATATATTGGTGTCTTCTGATGCCTGATGAAGCAGCACTAGATTTTGGTCACTGCGCCAGAGTGACAGGTTGGCTGTGCAGGCATCAGAAAACCGGATGACTGAATCCTGACCCCGGTCATCTATCGTGATATGCCGATAGTGATTCAGCACCTCGGAGGGGAAAAGCCAGTAATACGATTCTTTTGAACGTCCAGTGATGGCCAGCCGATCAATGCCCGCCAGTTGCGGCAGGCGGATTTTTTCATCCAAAAGATCCTGACCCACCTGTAACACCAGACTCTCCGGTGTTCGGTTAATAAAACGGTAATTCCCCACTAGGGTCGACTTTCCTTCGCTGACTTGCCACAATTCTCCGGTAGTCTGGTCATGGACATAACTGTCCTCCTGTCCGGCAACCTGACCCAAGTAATGCAGAACATGATTCGAGTTAAGTATGCTGGAACGAAGCGTTTTCCCTTCCTTCGGCAGGTACCACGCAGGATAACCACGCTCAGAAAATAGTCTAACGGCTTGCGCTAATTCAACCTCATTCCTGAGTGCTACAATGGCTGAGGCAATTTGACTGTCCGGGCGACCCTGCACATGCCAGGCAATCAGCACCGGGCGGTCTGTCATCTTGGCATCAACTGACAACAGTAAGACTGCGCCGTCCGGGGTTTCCAGCCGGAGTGTATTGCCCTGACGAACCGCACTGCGGTATTGATAGCTGGCCTGGGGCCAAAGTTCCGCTGCGGCAGGCTCCTCAGAGAGCACCCGCTTTTCACTCAATTTAAGGCCAGATTCCGCCGACAGTGGTTGACGATATAACTGATGGTTATCGGTGTCAAAAATCCATGCCTGACTGCCATCTTCCGCTAAACCAAGATAGGTCAGCGTGTGTTTTGTAATGAGACCAACTCCACCTTGCACCACCCGGCCTGCCGTACTGTCATACCAGGCACTGATTGGTTTTCCGTTACTATCCTGCAACCCCAACAGCAGCAGGGTACTTAACCGATCTGGATTATCCCGCACCAACTGACTCAGTGCGGCTATCAGACTCTCCTTGTCAGCCTTCTGGTGAGATTGAAGCTGTAGCCAGTCTGCCGTCACCCCGATCAGACGGATACTGCCCTGATCATCTGCCAGCCACAGTATCCCCCCACTGGAAAGTACAACCAACTGCTTGTTCGCTATGGATACGGATCTGATATCGTCAACAGCCACCTTGCTGGCCGGAGTGCCGGACAGGCCATTATCCTGCTGAAAATAAAGACTATGTCTCTGATGGCTGTAAAAATAATAACCCGGTTTATCGCCAGTCGTGGTGAAAACGAGGGTGAAATCAGGCGTCAGGGCCTGCAAATCCGCATTTTTCTTTTTCAGCTCAGCCAGGATGCCGGCATCCTCCTGATCCGGATTCACCCGGTTCATTCTGATCAGATTTTGCGGCTGTTTTCCATCTGTCTGTAACCAGTAATGTCTATCCACATCAGCCAATCGCCCAGAAAGGCTGATCACCTCCGCCAGGCTGCCTTTAACCTGACGTTCCGGCACACAGAGATCGCCGGTGAACCACTGATTCGCCGCTAGTGGTGACATAAGGCCATTAAACTCACCGTCACTGGAATCGAGAAGAACAGGCAGCGAAACGAGGTTTTTTTCACTGATTTTATCCAGACCAGCCAGCATGACTGTATTTCCGTCAATAGCTACCAGTTTCAACGTTTCCTCTGCCACCTGATAAGTATACGAGATACGGCCTTCATCTAGCTGGCGTTCCACCACAAACCAGAGCTGGTCATTGCCCTGCATCACATGACTGCTGATTTTCTCCTGATCATACCCCGGAAATTTTATCGGCAGATACTGCCGCAGAACTTCGCCACTGGCAATATCCACTTGCCAGAGCGTGGCATCCCGGTAAAACCACGCCTTATTACCCTCGACTTTCGCCAGCTCGGCATCGCTGAGAAAATCTGCTGCGTCAGGGACGTTGGTGTAAATCATACGATCACGACCGGTCTCATAGAATGCGCGGCCAACAGGACGGCTTTGCGGTGAGAGCCGGTAGTGTTCCACCACTAAATATGGCCTGTTGTGATGTTCATAATTGCTTAACTGCCTGAGATGATCATGCAACGCTTGCAGACTGTTAAACTGCACAGCATTCGTTACGTTCTCTGTTATCTGCCACTGATTCTTTTTGTTCTGCTTGACAGAAAATATCCCTGCATTATTTATCAGAGAAATATTATCCGACTCTTCAGACAGGGTTATCTTTATATTGCCGATATGCAGTAGTTGTCTGTTATCTTCTTTGCTAAGACGGGTGTTAACATTAGAGCCGATATGACGGGCATCCAGTATCCAATGGGTATCAGTGTTTCCCTGTAAGGACAGAGAAACCCCCTCCTGCAAGCTGATACGGTATTTGCCTTTCCCGCCGGTCAGATGGTAGGACAAGAACCCGTGAACATCCTCCGGTAACTGCTGGATGACAATATCCCGGTCTTCATCGTCCAGAATAATGTCAATCGGTGTTTCAACAAATTCTGGCTTTATACGGCGTACCACGCGCTCTGAGGGAAAAGCATAAAAATCAAAGTCGAATCGTCCGTCTTCTTCCAGTCGTCGTAGAACGTCAAATCCCCGGTCGTTGCGAGCAGTGACGAAGGGCAGGATCATATATTCGTAATTAATGTAGGACTTCATGGTAACGGGCAGGATCAGTATGTCGCTGCTTCTGGGATGGAAATGGAAGTCGATCTGCGCCTGTTTGTGACCGATGCCTTCACGGATATTAATTGCCTGTTTTTTATCAGTATTAGCTGGCCTGCCGGGCCACCAGCCAAAGTAATTACTCCTACCCGAACCCCATGAATATTTCGGGTCGTTGCGATAGAGATACTGACTGTCAAAAGTCAGATTACCATGGCGCAAATCGAGCTGACGGATTACTGCGCCGGGGATTGGTTCCATCACCGTATAACGGCTGCCATCTTTTGCCACTTTTTCCGCCTGCCGGTATCCACCCTGCTGATAAGCTGCTTCCAGATCGGCAAAATAATTGCCTACCGCCTGTGCATCACTGGCTACCCTGCCGAACGCCTCGGCCAGAGCCGTAAAACCAATACCTAAACCAGCCAGTGGTACTGCCAGCGAGGAGGCAAAACCAGCAACAATGGGGGCACCGAAGATCCCGGCACCAATACCTACGCCGGTTGTAACCAGGCCAGCACTATCAAACGCCAGTTGTGTACCGTAAACCGCCTTCTGGGATTCATTCTGCGCATGTGCCAGTTCTATACCGTCCAGTCCCACACTGAGGATATTTAACCCCACCCCGGCACCAGTGCTGACATGGGAGAGTGATGAAAACAGGCTGCTGGTCACTCCCCGGCCTTCGCTGGCCACCGCCTTGTACAAACTGGCGAGTTTATAGCCATCCTCCAGCACACCATGAGCCATCTGCGTCAGATTAACATAAGTGTGCACCCGCAATGCGGTCTCTAACGTATTAGGCATCGCATTAGGCACCTTATCACTGGCTACGGTGGTACGATTTTTATCGGCAAACCAAGGGATCAGAGTCTTAATCATAAAGGCGGAATTCAGCCCGTGAACAGCTTCTGCTTCGGGGATACCTGTACGCAGGGTGAGTTTCCCTTTGGTATACTCGTGAGTTTTGCTGACAGTCTCGAGATCTTTATCATAAGAATGAATAAAATCAATAATACGTCGGTCATCCGTCGTGAATGTCTGGGGAGGAAGCTCAGACCGTTCCGTATTAATAAACTGTAAAGAATAACTTCCCGGCTGGGACTCACTCTCCCTGAGGCTGCCCAGTACTGGCTGCCATTTTTCTGTGGACAGTGCGTTTTTGCTGTACAGTTGCTCCGTGGCCTGCTGAAAATCCTCTGCACGGTTAAGCATCTCCAGCAGCCGGATGTCAACCTGCACATTGTCTGGAACCGGAGCCGTTTTGTTTCCCAGTGGCGGGTTAGCCATACCTCCTACAGGGACTGATTTACCTGGCGTTACTGTTTTCACCCACACACTATTCTGCGGATTAAAAACAAGCGTGACTTTATTACCGTTTTCCACGAATTGTTTCCGGCCTTCAGAGCTGACAGTAATTTGAGTGGTATAAGCCTTAACAGAAAGTGGACGAATACGCTGGTCAAGCGACTGAGCAAACTTTAGCGCATAGCTTTCCTGCTGGTCTTCACCAGCCAATGAACAGCTCACCATACTGATATGTTCAGGGGATGTTTTAACGCCGGAGTCTGTACAGAACTGGCTGAGTTGTGACGCCAGATCTTCCGGAAGGCGTTCGGCCAGCGTCTGGTGATGAAGGTTATCCCCACTATCGCGGCTATGACCAACCAGTTGCCAGCGGATTTTTTCTTTATCCTTCAGGATAGCCAGGTCACCATAAACCACCTGGTATTGACCCTGGGCATCCAGTTGCACCAGCACTGAATCAGGGTGTTTTCCCACCAATTTTGCTGCCGCTTCCCTGACTACAGGGTCGTTTTCAAGCTGAATGATCAACTGACCATCAAAGCGGGACATTCCACCCTCATGGTGAGCCTCAACTACAGGCTTTTCCCAATGACTGACAGGTTTTTCATCGAACGGAGCAATGCTCTCTGATTTATGATGGTAGCGACCTTCCTCCTGTTCCGATAGCGCTGGCATTGGACCAAAGCGGGTAAAACGCGGTGAATGGAACTTCTTAGCCTCTGGCAAGCCCTGATTGATGATCGGCAAGATTCGTGCCATTACGCCCTCATACAATTCCCCCTTCTCTTTACCTTCAGCGCGGTACTTATCGAACATATGTAACATGTCCTTACCGATACTGTCCGCACTCTCCGGTTCGTAACGTGCAGCGACATAGAAGGTTTCAAAGAACGAGTGATAGCCGTTACGGATCATGAAAGCCGCGTTGGCCATCTGGAACTGCCAGTACTCCTTGATGCTCAACGCAACATCAAACAATTGCGGTAAGACATTGCTGACAGTCTGAGTGGTCCCTGAAATCCCGCCTACGAACGGGGTATCCAGGTCATTCATATAGAGTGTAGCCTTATTCTTGGGATCCGGACGGAATTGGTTGTAGCTGCGGTACTTATCGTCCTTAATCAGATTCGAACCATCGTGATATACCTGCTCCTCAGGGCTGGTATTGAGGATCAGAAACGGGTCTGGCTGATTCAGCCGATTGTTGATTATGACCTTGTTGTCATCTCTTTCCGACATCAACTCAGCATGGGGATTTACCGGGACTGCAAGCTTGGAAAAGCTATCGGCCACCGGGCGCAAGACATGGAAAAAGATCTGTTTGCGCAGACTCCTGCCCTCATCACTCAACAGCACCTCTTCAACCGTCAAATTCAGTTGCACATCGTTGCTCTCAAGGTTCTTGCGACCGACCAATAACAGGGTAAGCAACTTGCTATCCAGCAATCGCTCAACCTCAACCTGATCGAAAACCTGTATTTTCGGGTTGTTTGGATGCCGTGCTGCATTGGCACTGGCAACCCGCTGAGTTTCCTCTTCGACAGCCTGAATGTGCCACTGTTCGTACAGTGGCGCCAACAGCTTCTTGGCCTGGGCAATGTCATTTTGCACATAGCCATTTTGCAGGACCTTGACCAGATTACGGTTCTCCGCCAATCTCTCCACCAAACTCGCCGCCAACCTGAACAACAGTGGATCATTATTGACGTTCTGCCAGACAGAATCGGCAAACGCCTGTTCCCACAATACCTTATTCAGGTTATTGCCCTTGATATCGCGCATACCGTCACGGGTGTACTTTGGCACTAATACCCCTGCGGGGGTGATGTGGTTGCGTTCAAGCAAACGCACTAACTGCTGCTCAAACGCTGTGCGCTCGCTGCTATCTTTGAACAGACGACTGACCTTCGTATCATCGCCATGCAGTAGTTGTTCCAGCTTGTCGAAAAATGCGGTGTTGTATTGATACAGTACGTCGGTCTGTGCCTTGCTCAAGTGACTACTGCTGACTTTGTCACCGTCAACGCTCATCACCCCAAAGGGGGTCGCGGACAAGTAGGTTTTGCCCTGTGGCATTTCCAGCAAGTACTGGCGACCAGCAAAACCGACCGAGCGTTCTAGCTCACGGATATTGATGAAAAGCCCATCACGATCCGGATCATAACTGTTCTGGCGAAAATCCTCCAAGCCGATAGTTTGGAAGCTGGTGATATCAGCATTCTGGTTGATTAGGTCACTCAAGGTGCCGGCCAATGGGACCTCATGAGTGTGGCCGGACACCTTAATCCCAATTTGGTTCGGTACTTTGCGGTCAACGCTGATCAACAGTATCTTGCGATCGTTATCCAGAAAATGTTCCTTGAAGCCTTCGCGCTCGGTGCTTTCCGAAACCAGGTAGTTAGCGAAGTACTTCTCGACGAATTCGATTTTGACCAGTACCGAGCGAATTGGTGTATAGGTCGGAGAGCGAAAGGATGGCGGCTCACTCTTGAGACGGTATTGTTGTTGCCAGGCCAAGGAGCGGGCTGGAGTACCAAAGGAAAAGTTGAATACCCCGTCTTTTGGCACGACCAGCCTGCCGTCTTTCAGGAAGAGGTCCTTGAAGCGTCCATCAGTGCTAGTATTGACCAAAGCGACGTTCATACGGATGTAACCAGGACGTTCCTCCATCATTAATAGTGAAATATTTACCGGCAGATCATCAGAGGTCAGAGGCACTTCGATCAGCTTGCGGAGAGCATTAGCCTCTTTTGTCTCTTCCTCAGGGCGGGTTTTGAGCAAGGCGATGTAGCGGGCTTTGACATCTTTGTAAGCTTGCAACTCGGAAAATAACGTCACGTATTTTGGACTGATCGTGGTGTCAGTCACTTGTATAGTCAGTTGCTGTTCCAGATGCTCGATCTTGGCATCTATCTTAGCCAGCTTGTCCACCTCGTCCTTCCTCAGAGTCTTCGCATTCAAGGTCTTGGAGCCACCGGGAATGAGCATATCCAAAGCCTTTTTCCTAGAGCTGTTAAAATGCGTTATGGCCATCTGCTGGCGGCTGTATAACAGAATGTCGCGATCCAGTTGCTGCTTGTAAACCTTGATCGCCGGCGTGTCAGGTTGACTGTTCATCTGCTGCCGTCTTTGTTGCAGCGTCTGCAACTGGTCGTCAATAGAAACAGGGTTATCCTGCATCTGAAAATACTGTGCAGCCAATACACTCAGGGTGCTCTGCTGTATTTCTTGCAACTGTTCACCTACCTGCCTGATGTAGTCGTCACGCTCGTTGGCGTTCATGTTAAACCATTCAGTCTGGCGACCTGCTGCCTTGATTTGTCGATCGATCAGAGTATTGAGCAATCTTTTAGCGAAGCTCTTTGCGTCGCGGAAGTTAGTCAGAATATCTAAAGATATCTAACCGTGTTGATAATTATTATCAATAATAATAACCATTATTAATTGCGATTTAAGAAAATAATTACTCATGTAAATCAATTGATTGATTTGTAATGATGATGTTTGTTATCTCGCTGTTTTCGTTTATTTTATTATCTGGATATGACGGTATGCTATTTGGAACATTTTTTATCTTCGTCAGCGAGTGAAACCAACAAAGGGACAACCCTCGGCATGATGCAAAGAACGATTTCGCATGGGTCCATGCACAGTACCAGCCATCGGGCCAGTTGCCAGCTATTCGAAAGATGCAGAATACGTATTAATGAGTGAACATATAGTCGTATTAGTGTATAAAATCCATTTGAATAAAAACGATTAAACGGAGAATGCGTGATGAGTCCATTGAAATCCGGAGATAAGGCCCCCCAATTCAGCCTTCCTGACCAAGATGGTGAAAACATTAACTTATCTGACTTCAACGGTCAGCGTGTTTTAGTTTATTTCTATCCCAAAGCAATGACCCCAGGCTGCACTGTTCAGGCGTGTGGTTTACGCGACACGATGGGCGAACTGGAAAAAATTAATGTCACAGTATTAGGCATCAGTACAGATACTCCCGAAAAATTATCCCGCTTTGTCGAGAAAGAGATGCTGAATTTCACTCTGCTTTCTGATGTTGATCATCAGGTTGCCGGGCAATTTGGTGTTTGGGGTGAAAAGCAGTTTATGGGAAAAACCTATGATGGTATTCATCGCATCAGTTTTTTAATTGATCCAGAAGGTAATATTGAACACGTTTTTGATAAATTCAAAACCAGTGACCACCACCAAATTGTTCTGGATTATCTAAAACAGCATT
Organism: Xenorhabdus siamensis; assembly: GCF_037996745.1. Lineage (NCBI taxonomy): Bacteria > Pseudomonadati > Pseudomonadota > Gammaproteobacteria > Enterobacterales > Morganellaceae > Xenorhabdus > Xenorhabdus siamensis. The sequence goes on along the minus strand of NZ_JBBMXE010000019.1, from coordinate 83,610 downwards.
CATCTTGATAAACTCCCAGGCTAATAACACAATCCCCCATCAACCAGATGGGGGATTTTTTCGCGGACTTCTGCACTACCAGTACTATCGCAGTTTGCTATGACTACTCTTCTGCTTTTTCTTCTGGCCAGACATTAATAACTGCTTTGATCAAAGTCGCCAATGGGATAGCAAAAAAAACGCCCCAGAATCCCCATAATCCACCAAAAATAATAACAGAAAGAATAATAACCAGTGGATGCAGATTTACTGCTTCTGAAAACAGAATAGGTACAAGCAGGTTTCCGTCTAATCCTTGTACAACCAAGTAAGCGATAAATAGCGTCCAAAAATCTGTTCCGAAGCCCCATTGGAATAATGCAACTATAATGACAGGGATAGTGACAATCACCGTACCTACATAGGGAATTAACACGGACAAGCCAACAAGTACAGCAAGCAGCATCGAATAATGCAATTTAAAGAAAGCAAATACCGCGTAAGTACAAATGGTCAGGATAACCATTTCCATCACTTTTCCACGGATATAATTGGTAATCTGTTGATTCATTTCATGCCATACTTTCCCGGCTAAACCGTGGTTACGTGGCAAGATACTTTGTAATGCTGCAACCATCTTATTTTTATCTTTCAGCAGGAAAAATACCATAAAAGGAACAATAATCAGGTAAATAGAAAAAGTTAACAGCCCAATCAAAGATGCCACGGAAAACTTAACCACAGATTCTCCCGCTAAGGAAAGCTTGCCACGCAGGTTTTCTGCAAACATTTCAATAATACCAGCATCAACCAAAGCGGGGTAACGGGAAGGCAAAGTATGAGCATACTCATTAAAATGGTTGATCATATTTGGTAGGTCAGAAAACAGATTCACACCCTGTTGCCATACTGTTGGGGCAACAATTAGGATAATCAAGGCGCTAATCCCCATAAAAATAGTTAATACAATTGTCACAGAAAGTGAGCGGCTACATCCTAATTTCTCCAGTTTTACTGTTGGCCATTCCAGTAAATACGCCAATACAATTGCGGCAAGAACCGGCGCCAAAATACCATTAAAAAAATAAATGATGCCAAATCCTGCTAACAAAATGAACGATAATGCAGCAATTTGTGGATCAGCAAAACGGCGGCGATACCATTGCATGATCATATCCAACATAAAAAAACTCCCTGATAACAATACCTAACAATTATTTTACTGAAATTGCTTACGACTGACCGATTTTAAGTTACCCTTTGCTATCATACACGTATCCTGAAAATGATAGCTAACTGGACATAGTGTTTTTATAAGCACTGTTTTACGAGAGTCGCTTTATGAAAAAAACATCTACTAAGAAACCCCTGATAGCGATATTGGTTAGTCTGACACTATTTGGCAATCTTCCGGCCCTTTCTGCACCTGTTGCAGATTCATTACCAGATATTGGTACAACAGCAGGATCTACGCTCAGTATCAATCAAGAAATAGAACTAGGTGATTTCTATATCCGCCAAATACGTGCTGAAACCCCGCTGATTTATGATCCACTATTAACAAAATACATCAATCAGCTAGGCCAGCGGTTAGTAAATCACGCAGATGCGGTCAAAACGCCTTTTCATTTTTATATCGTCAATAACCCTAACATTAATGCGTATGCTATTTTCGGTGGCAATGTTGTACTACACTCAGCCCTGTTCCGTTATAGCCGAAATGAAAGCGAATTAGCGTCTGTCATGGCCCATGAAATCGCCCATGTCACTCAGCGTCATTTAGCCCGCCGGATGGAAGATATCCAACGAAAATCGCCGCTAGCATGGGCTGGCACATTAGGTGCTATCTTATTGCTAATGGCTAATCCACAAGCAGGAATGGCAGCATTAAGTGGTACTCTGGCTGGTTTTACACAAGGCATAATCAGCTTTACTCGCGAAAATGAACAAGAAGCAGACCGTATAGGTATGCGGATATTGAACCAAGCCGGGTTTGATCCTTATGGGATGCCTAATTTCATGCAAACTCTGGGGGATCAATCCCGGTATAGCTCTAAACTGCCAGAAATGTTATATACCCATCCATTGCCTGACAGCCGATTAGCTGATGCCCGCAACAGGGCCAATCAATATCCCAAAAAATCTATTCCAGAATCACAAGATTATCTGCTTGCCCGCGTGCGCATTCTGACAATAGAGTCTACTGTACAATCTCCCTATACAGAGGAGCTTCTGAACAAATACAGCCAAGGAACTGCAAAAGAAAAAATTGCCGCCTCTTACGGGCGGGTTCTCCTCCTAACCCAAAATAAAAAATATACTGAAGCCAGAACAATACTGACTCCATTACTGGATAAACAACCAGACAATATATGGTTTATTGATGCCATGACAGATATTGATATTGAGCAATCGCAGTATGCGCAAGCTATTACCCGCTTACAACAAGCCCTCCAAAAACATAAAAATGATCCGGTGTTACAAATCAATCTCGCTAACGTCTATATTCAGGCTAAACAATATCCAAAGGCTTCACAGCAGCTATTCCAATATACTTTCAACCATCCTGATGATTTAACCGGTTGGTCATTAATGGCAGAAGCGGCAGGTAAACAAGGAAAACGCAATACTGAACTGGCAGCTTATGCAGAAACTATGGCATTAAAAGGACAGTTCGATATGGCTATAAATTATCTCAGCCAGGCCAGTGCATTGGTAAAATTAAATAGTTATGATCAAGCCCGTTACGATGCCCGCATTGATCAGTTACGCCAACTGCAACAACGTTATAGCCAATATGAGAAATGAGGTTTTTTACATGCAAGATATTATTTTTTACCATAATCCCCGTTGTTCAAAAAGTCGGGAAACGCTTAAGTTAGTTGAAGACCTCGGGATTACCCCAGAAATTATTCATTATCTCGATACGCCTCCAACAGCAAAACAACTTGCTGTTTTATTAAAAAAGCTAGGTTTCAACGATGCCCGTCAGTTAATACGAACTAAAGAAACGCTCTATAAAGAATTGGGACTTGATAATAGTGAACTATCACAGGAAACCTTACTCCAGGCAATGTCCGAAAACCCTAAGCTCATAGAGCGTCCAATTGTTGTGGCAGGAGATAAAGCACGCTTAGGGCGTCCGCCAGAGCAAGTTAAAGAAATTTTAGGCAATTAACTATTTTGGGATATACAGAAAAGTGATAGGGAAATACTTCTATCACTTTTTCACCCTTTGCTTCCTGACCCAACTTATTAAAGATCAAGGATATCTTTTACAAATGGGATTGTCAGTTTACGTTGAGCCACAATAGAAGCACGGTCAAGCTCATCCAACGTCCTAAATAGTGTTTGCATTTCCCTATCAAGTCGTTTTAACACAAAACGGCCCACATCTTCAGGTAATTCAAACCCTCGTAACTTCGCCCGCAATTGCAATGCCTGAATTTTTTCATCATCAGACAAGGGTTGCAATTTGTAGATCTGCCCCCAATCCAAGCGAGATGCCAAATCTGGCAATGTTAAGTTAATTTGTCGGGGAGGACGATCTCCGGTAATCAAAAGACAGGTTTGGCCGATCTCTACAATCCGGTTATAAAGATTAAAAATAGCCATTTCCCATAACTGATCACCTGCAATACATTCCACATTGTCAATGCACACCAATGATAAATGTTCCATACCATCAAGAACTTCTGGAACAAAATAAGCTCGTTTATCTAACGGTACATACCCTACAGCCTCTCCTTGTTGGGACAATTCGGCACAGGCTGCGTGGAGTAAATGGCTCTTGCCCCCACCATCGCGGGACCAAAAATAGATATAACTGCCATGTGACTGACTAATAGCCAATTTTATTGCTGCTAATAAAGACGTATTCTCACCTGCAAAAAAGCTGGCAAATGTTTCATCATCAGGCAAATATAAAGGCAATGAAAGCTGCGCCGGTGTATTCAGAAGCACCTCAAACCGAATGGATAACGAACAGTACTGAGTTTACCATAAAAACCAAGTCTACTACAAAAAGCGATAACAAACACAGTTGACAATACATTTTGATAATGTTTTATTTTTCAGCCAATTATTTCTAATATAATAAAAAATAACCAATTTAGAATTAACAAGAAAAATAAAATAAATAAAACAAACAGTTAAAAACAATCGATTAAAATTTATTCTGAAAAACAGATTATTTGAAAATATCCTTAAAAATCGAACTGAGAAAACTTTTTTCACTCACAGCTTATTTTTGTTAAAGAACCATACAGAAATATAAAGAACCGTGGTTTCTCATAACAAAATAAATACATCACTGTGCTGATTCAAGAGTTCACTATGGCAATTGAAAACAACTTAAGACAAGACGAGCACAGACTACATTTGCACAAGGCTCATTGAGCCATATTCTTTTCCACACAAAAGATCTTGATGAAAGAGAAGATAGAATATCCCCTCTTGCTATGAATATTATACTATCAATAAGTTTAGAAGAAATTTTGCTGGAAATTGTCGAAAAATAGATAAGAACCCAACTTATATTAAGTCGAGCAATTCCTCCCTATGATCATACTTTTATTACGATATATCCTAAATAAATATGAGTTACACTGAACTGTTTTCTCGAATGATTTACTTTTCTTTATCGGATGTAGAAATTATCAGAGCATTAGCCTCTTTCAAAAGTTCAGTGACTTCGTTTTTATCTAAATCACCCTCAATAGATATAGAGCTGCCATTACTTTTAACTATAGATATTTTTAAGTTACGACCGCCCAAAAGTGCTATGAGTGCTCTTCTTATACTATCAAGGTAGCTTAGATTATCTTTAAAAAAAGTGAGAGTAGGTTTAATAATGTTGAATGTCTCTGAACGAGATATTACTGGATCAACTTCTATATGAAACCTAGCAAGTTCAGTATAAAACTCTTCGATCAAAGATTCATCTATATATAAAGTAATAATATTGGTATCTTTCATTGTATTCTCTACTTTATCTTTAGTGATACTAAATAAATAAGTAAAATTGAATCATATAGAAAAAACATCTGATATCTTTAGCGCAGTCCATTTTTATGGCACAAAGACTAAAATATAAGAAAGGATTTTGTGAAAAACCCTTTCTCATAAGAAGCAAATACAATTTAGCTTATAACTTTATTATTCTATCATATACAGGATCTTAAAAATTAAGCCTTGCAAAACACGCTTCCAATGTCTTGTTTTTACATGACTTTCTTTGTCGGGTTTTGAAGGCATTCCGGCATAAATAATCCTTGGCTTTTTCCAGCCAAAAACAGGTTTCCGACCATGCCCTTTGTAGCAGGTTTTCAATTATTGGCCGCAACCAGATATCCGTATTTTGCGCCGCTTTAAGTAAGGAAACCTCCGGAAATAATCGTCTTGCCATTGTCCGTCTGACCAGTAAGGTGAGCAGACTTGACCAGATAAGTCCGGTGACTAACGAGTCTTTCCGGGTGGCAAAACCTTGCCAGTTTGTGTGGGATTTCAACTCCTTAAATAACAGCTCGACCTGCCATCGACAGCGATAAATATCCATCACATCATTAGGTGTAAATTCTTCCGCTGGTAAATTCGTCAGCCAAATACAAAACCGTTTTTCCTCCTTAAGCCAACGGCGGATAATGCGAAATTCATAACCGTTACGCTGACAATGCAAATCTAACACTTCAGAGCGGTGAATTCTGCACGTGACCGTTTTTAACCTTTTTCCTGCCAGTTTAGGTAACAATTTTCCTTGTCCATTGTGGGCGGCGACAATCAGGGGATTGAGGGATTTTTTCCCTCTGACAATAAATGAAGCATCTGAATGCGAGAGTTGTTCAAAATAGTCAAAATCAGGATACCCCGCATCAGCAAGCAGAAGTTGTCCCTTCAATTCGGCCGGAGCAGGCAAATAAGCGCGTTCCGCTGCGGTATCTGCTGTGACGGTCATTGCTGTTGGTGTTTGACTGAATAATGACATGGTTATATGACATTCAACGGCGGCAGCGGTTGTTTTGAAGCGATAAGGAAAGACTTCAGCGAGAGCAGGATGAACCTGAAATGAGCTGCCATCTTGTAAAATAACATTTTGGAATTTAGCTAATTTTTGGGGTATCGCTACTTGTTTTTCAACCCACTGAGCCATAAAAAATCGGACGATGATTTTAATAAACGCCTCAAAAGCCGGTTTGCGTAATTGATTATAAAAAGGCCGGTAACTGACTTGCTGGGCGTCGGGGCATAGGCCGTTATACTTCTGATGTAATTGGGCAATGGCGTTAATTTTACCGGTACTGAGTGCAGAAATCAGACTGAGGATCAACGTGCGTGGCTCAATATTTCTGACACGTTGGGTGAACCCACAGCCAAAGGCTATTTTATTCAAAGAAACGTCACTGAATAATTGCATTAACTGGTGTTTTATAGCAATAATCGTCATAGGCTTCATCCGTGGTTTTTGATATTTGTTTGGCGACGATAATCAGATCATAAATGAAGCCTTTTTTCTATCTAAAATATACGGTTACTGCTTAAGATCCTGTATATGATTATTCTATAAATATTATTTTGTACCAAATATCTTATCACCTGCATCCCCCAGGCCAGGAACAATATATCCATGTTCATTGAGACGTTCATCGATAGACGCGGTATATAGCTCAACATCAGGATGAGCTTTCTCTAGTGCTGCAACGCCTTCTGGTGCAGCAACTAAAACCAATACCTTAATGACAGGACAACCTGCTCTTTTCAGTAGATCAATCGTAGCAATCATAGAACCGCCTGTTGCCAACATCGGATCAACAACCAACGCCATACGTTCATTAATGTCAGAAACCAGTTTTTGGAAATAAGGCACAGGCTCTAATGTTTTCTCATCACGGTAAACACCGACAACACTGATACGGGCACTTGGAATATTTTCCAACACACCATCCATCATTCCCAAACCTGCACGCAAGATAGGCACTACTGTGATTTTTTTTCCTTTGATCTGATCTATTTCTACCGGACCACACCATCCATCAATGGTCACTTTCTCAGTTTCTAAATCAGCAGTTGCTTCATATGTTAGAAGACTTCCCACTTCTGAGGCCAGTTCACGAAAACGCTTAGTGCTTATGTCATGGTCGCGCATTAGGCCCAGTTTATGTTTAACGAGTGGGTGTTTAACCTCAACGATCTTCATGGGTTTCTCCTACTGTATATTTAGCCGGCAGATAAAAAAATCGCGGGATTATACCTCCTTTTTGATATCGCGCCACTATCCACCTATTAATTTTTAGCAACCACAAGTATTTTTCTCCTATTTTTTATCCGTAATAACCTACAGAAAGCTATCGCAAACGTTTGCCTAGACTGTTAGAATTACCCCCGTTCTGTTTTATTCATTCAAATGCAATCGCCTGGGAGCTACGCAGTGACCAACAAAACCTCTCTTAGCTATAAAGATGCCGGTGTCGATATTGACGCGGGTAATGCCTTAGTCAATCGTATCAAAGGCGTAGTGAAACAGACCCGACGCCCTGAAGTGATGGGGGGATTGGGAGGATTCGGCGCTTTATGTGCCCTGCCACAAAAATATCGTGAACCTATTTTAGTTTCCGGCACAGATGGCGTTGGTACTAAACTGCGTCTGGCGATGGATCTGAAACGTCACGATACTATCGGAATTGATTTGGTCGCCATGTGTGTTAATGATCTGGTTGTTCAAGGTGCTGAACCGCTGTTCTTCCTTGATTATTATGCGACAGGTAAATTGGATGTGGATACAGCATCCAGTGTCATCACCGGCATTGCAGAAGGCTGTAAACAAGCCGGTTGTGCGCTGGTCGGTGGAGAAACAGCCGAAATGCCCGGCATGTATCATGGAGAAGATTACGACGTTGCTGGTTTCTGTGTCGGCGTGGTTGAAAAATCAGAAATCATTGATGGCAGCCAGGTTCAGGTCGGCGATGCACTGATTGCATTGGCATCCAGCGGGCCACATTCTAATGGCTATTCATTAATTCGCAAAATCCTTGAAGTCAGCCAGACCAATCCTGAAACAACCAAACTGGATGATAAGCCATTAGCTGATCATTTACTTGCTCCGACCCGTATTTATGTCAAACCATTACTTGAATTAATTGAGAATGTTGAGATCCACGCGATTTCTCATCTAACGGGTGGCGGCTTCTGGGAAAATATTCCCCGTGTTCTGCCAGAAAATATGCAGGCAAGAATCGAGGGGACTAGCTGGCAGTGGCCTGCGATTTTCAAATGGTTGCAACAGGCAGGTAATGTCAGCGATCACGAAATGTACCGCACATTCAACTGTGGAGTCGGTATGATAATTGCCCTACCACAATCTCAGGCAAAACAGGCAATTGAATGCCTAAACACAGCAGGAGAAAATGCGTGGCAAATCGGCAGCATTACTGAACTTGGTCACAACGAACAGCAAGTCATTATCAGTTAATAGAAAGCCAGTTAATAAAAGGCCAGTCAATAGAAAGTCATCCTATGAAAAAAATTGTGGTATTAATTTCTGGTAATGGCAGTAACCTACAATCCATTATTGATGCCTGCCAACAAAACCGGATTAATGGACAGGTTTGTGCAGTGTTCAGCAACAATGCCAATGCTTATGGCCTGCAACGGGCAGAACGCGCGGGTATTCCCACGCATTCTCTCAATCCGAAAGAGTATGCAAATCGTGCAGATTATGATTTTGCTCTACTCACCGCTCTTGATCGATATCAGCCCGATTTGGTCGTTTTAGCGGGTTATATGAGAATATTGTCACCCGGTTTTGTACAGCATTATCGCGGACGCCTGATTAATATTCACCCTTCCCTGTTGCCGAAATATCCCGGTTTGCATACCCATCGTAAAGCAATAGAAAATGGAGATCAGGAGCACGGTACTTCTGTCCATTTTGTTACTGAAGAGCTTGATGGTGGACCCATTATTTTGCAGGCTAAAGTACCAATCTTTACAGGCGATCAGGAAGAAGATGTCATCAGACGCGTCCAAACTCAGGAGCATAATATCTACCCGCTGGTCATCGGCTGGTTCCTGGATCAACGTCTGAGAATGGATAACAATACCGCCATTATGGATGGCAAGATATTGCCACCACAAGGTTATGCCTCAGAATAACCAATATTAGACTGATTACAGCATTGTGTTTAGATAGTGTCGTCATAAATAAATTCATGTAATAATCACCCTATATTACATGAATGGATGACTTAACCATGAGCACACCCGCACACCGCCGTCACGATATTTCCGATCATATTTGGAGTTTGCTTGAACCTCACCTACCGGGGCGTAAGGGGGCCTGGGGGCGTGTTGCTTATGATAATCGATTATTTATTAATGCCGTGTTCTGGATTTTACGGACAGGCGCACCCTGGCGAGATTTACCGCCCGATTATGGCGACTGGAAAAATACGCATCGCCGTTTTTGTCGGTGGCGGGACAAAGGCGTATGGGAAGGACTGCTTGAAGAACTCATCTTTGAACCCGATTTCGAATGGCTGATGATTGACGCCAGTCATATTAAGGTTCATCCCCATGCCGCAGGAGCGGCAGGAGGCAATCAGGATATGGGGCGCACAAAAGGGGGCTCAATACAAAGATACATCTGGCCGTGGATGCGCATGGTATGCCGATCAGAGCGCTTATTACAAGCGGTCCCACAGCGGATTGCTCACAAGCTGAGGCCTTGATTGACGGAATAGAGGCAGAACATTTATTAGCGGATCGGGGCTATGACAGTAATACCGTTGTTGAACAAGCAAAAAAACAAGGCATGGCAGCGCAAATTCCCGGCCGAAAAAATCGCAAAGTGAAACGAGAATATGCTCGAGACCTCTATCGACTCAGGCATTTAGTTGAAAATGCGTTTCTTCATCTTAAACGCTGGCGTGGCATAGCAACCCGCTATGCCAAAAATAGTGCATCGTTTCTTGCCGCGGTCCAAATCCGTTGCCTTGCTCTTTGGTTAAGTATCTCATGACGACACTATCTAGAGTTAATGTGTTCAGAATTAATGTGTTCAGGTTAGCGTGTAAAGTTAATGCATTGAGATTAATACGTTTTAAGGCTAATGTGTTTTAAGGCTAATGTATTAAAGTTAATCATGTTAAGATAATGAAAATTAACCAGACACTTTGCTGTAAGTTATTCTTTCGGAAAGTTATTTCTCTATATTTCGTTCTTTTTCTATAATTTATATTTTCCTATAATTTGTAGTGCTAACCCAAAGCTGTAACTTGAAAGGCAACGGGGACATCTAGTAATAATTAACTATCCGTATATCATTTCGTATAGACCAAAACTAAATCGGCTCTTATCGTAAAAACACTGAGGTATCTAATGTCCAGTGGCTCTGAAAATCCACCCGTAAACTTACGCCCCCTCGAACGGGAAGATCTCCCTTTCGTCCACCAGCTCGATAACAATGCCAGTGTCATGCGCTATTGGTTTGAAGAGCCTTATGAGGCTTTTGTTGAATGCGATCTCTATGACAAACATATCCATGACCAAAGTGAACGCCGTTTTATTATAGAGAGCATGAATGCTAAAGTCGGCTTGGTTGAGTTAGTGGAAATTGATTATGTTCACCGCCGTGCCGAATTTCAGATCATTATTGCACCAGCTTATCAAGGGCAAGGTTATGCCACTGAGGCGGTTAAACTTGCGATGGAATACGCATTTTCTGTGCTCAATCTCTACAAACTCTATTTAATCGTTGATAAAGAGAACGAAAAAGCAATTCATATATACAATAAATTAGGATTTTATACCGAAGGTGAATTAATCGATGAATTTTTCGTAAACGGCTCTTATCATACTGCTATTCGGATGTGTACTTTCCAACATCACTATTTTGCTAACAAAATTCGTCATTCTCAGAGTAAAAAGCAAGATCGTTAACCCAATAAATGGACCAAACGGAGTAGTAATGTCCCACGACCGCCTCTATACAGAAAAAGAACTCAGTTGGCTCTCTTTCAATGAACGCGTACTTCAGGAAGCGGCTGACAAAAGCAATCCACTTATTGAAAGAATGAGGTTTCTAGGGATCTACTCCAATAATCTGGATGAGTTTTATAAAGTTCGTTTTGCTGATGTAAAACGTCGTATTCTTATTAGCGAAGAACGGGGTTCTGCAACCAGCGCCCGGCAATTATTCAAAAAGATCCAGTCTAAAGTAGCCAAAATCGATCAAGAGTTTGATGAACTCTATAACGATTTACTCTTAGAAATGGCACGCAACCAGATTTTCTTGATCAACGAACGGCAGATATCACCCAATCAACAAATCTGGTTGCGACAATATTTCCGGCAACATTTACGTCCGCATATTACACCTATCGTCATCAATCCAGAGACTAATCTGGTTGAATTTTTGAAAGATGATTACACCTATTTGGCCGTGGAAATTATTCGGGGACAAGAGACAAAATATGCCCTGCTGGAAATTCCAGCAGATAAAGTTCCCCGTTTTGTTAATCTACCGCCAGAAATGCCCAAAAAACGCAAGTCAATGATTTTGCTTGATAATATTTTACGTTATACACTGGATGAAATTTTCAAAGGTTTTTTTGATTACGATACACTGAACGTTTACTCCATGAAAATGACCCGTGACGCTGAATACGATTTAGCAACGGAAATGGAATCCAGTTTGCTGGAATTGATGTCTTCAACCCTGAAACAACGGTTAACAGCCGAGCCTGTCCGCTTTGTTTATCAACGAGATATGCCCGATGAAATGGTAGAGCTACTACGCAGTAAGTTAGGGTTGTCTAATGATGACTCTGTTATTGCTGGCGGCCGTTATCATAACTTCAAAGATTTCATTAAATTTCCCAATGAAGGAAACCGAACCCTTCTGAATAAACCAATGCCACGCTTGCGCCATACCTGGTTCGATCATTTCCGCAACGGTTTTGATGCTATCCGTGAACAAGATGTATTGCTCTATTACCCTTATCACACTTTCGAGCATGTGCTGGAATTACTGCGGCAGGCATCATTTGATCCGAGTGTATTATCGATAAAAATTAATATCTATCGTGTAGCTAAAGACTCACGCATTATTGATTCTATGATCCATGCGGCTCACAACGGTAAAAAAGTGACGGTAGTCGTGGAGTTACAGGCACGATTTGATGAAGAGGCCAACATCCACTGGGCAAAACGCCTGACTGAAGCAGGCGTACATGTGATTTTCTCTGCTCCGGGTCTGAAAATTCACGCGAAGTTGTTTATCATTTCACGCCTTGAAGGCAGTGAAATTATCCGCTATGCCCATATTGGTACAGGAAATTTCAATGAAAAAACCGCTCGTTTATATACCGATTATTCCCTGCTAACAGCCAAGCCAGAAGTGACCAATGAAGTACGTCGTGTATTTAACTTTATTGAAAACCCTTATCGTCCCGTAACATTTGAGAATTTAATGGTATCGCCCCAAAATTCACGTGCAATGCTCAATAAGTTAATTACTCAAGAAATCGAAAATGCCAAAGCAGGAGAAGTTGCAGGTATTACCTTAAAAATAAATAACCTGGTAGATAGAGAATTAGTGGATCGCCTGTATGATGCCTCCGAAGCGGGTGTCAAAGTGCGTCTTCTGATCCGGGGTATGTGTTCTCTGGTTCCCAATCAACCCGGTTTTAGTGAGAATATTCAGGTCACCAGTATTGTAGATCGCTTCCTTGAGCACGATCGGGTTTATGTTTTCACCAATAAAGGGGATGAAAAAATCTTCCTCTCTTCCGCGGACTGGATGACCCGGAATATTGATTATCGTATTGAAGTCGCCGTTTGTTTGTTAGATCCCCTGTTAAAACAACGAGTGTTGGATATTTTAGAACTCCAGTTTAACGATACGGTCAAGGCGCGCTATATTGATAAAGAATTGAGCAACCGCTATGTGCCACGGGGAAATAAGCGTAAAATCCGCGCACAAACGGCCATTTATGATTATCTGAAAAACCTGGAACAACCGGAACCAAGAGCCTAATTTATGCCGTTGAAACACGATAAACCAACGCCTAAGCCGCTAGAAATTGCAACCATTGACCTTGGCTCTAACAGTTTTCATATGGTCATCGCCCGTATTGTAAATGGGGCATTACAAGTTATTGGGCGCCTAAAAAAACGGGTTTACCTTGCTGATGGACTCAATGATAAAAATGAGTTAAGTGAAGAATCTATCAGTCGCGGTCTTGACTGCCTGTCGCTATTCGCTGAGCGGTTGCAGGGTTTCTCTGCGGAAAACGTCTGCCTTGTAGGTACTCACAGTCTACGGGAAGCAACCAATGCGGAAGAATTTCTGCAACGAGCCAAAGAGGTTATTCCTTATCCCATTGAAATTATTTCCGGTCATGAAGAAGCCCGTTTGATCTTCATGGGAGTAGAACATACTCAACCTGAAAAGGGCCGTAAGCTGGTAATTGATATTGGTGGTGGCTCCACCGAGTTGGTTATTGGTGAAGATTTCGAACCTCTATTAATTGAAAGCCGCCGTATGGGGTGTGTGAGTTTTTCCCGACAGTTTTTTCCTGGTGGTGTAGTAAATGAGCATAATTTCCACAAAGCAAGGCTTCAGGCAGAACAAAAACTAGAAAATCTCATCTGGCCATTTCGCACAAAAGGCTGGGATTTTGCTTTAGGAGCATCAGGGACTATCAAAGCAGTCCATGAATCACTGGTCGAATTTGGTGAAAAAGATGGTTTGATTACACCAGATCGCCTCCATATGCTGGTGAAACAAGTACTAAAATACAAAAACTTCAACTCTCTGGATTTACCCGGTTTACCTGAAGATCGCAAACAAACTTTTGTTCCGGGTCTGGCTATTCTATGCGGTATATTTGACGCCCTGCATATTCAAGAATTACGTTTGTCCGACGGAGCATTACGTGAAGGTGTTCTTTACGAAATGGAAGATCGCTTCCGCCATCAGGATATTCGTCAAAGAACAGCCAAAAGTCTGGCTGATCACTATAATATTGATAGGGAACAAGCCAGCCGTGTCTGGAACACAGCCAAAACACTTTATGACCAATGGGCGGCACAAAATCCAAAACGAGTACAACCACAATTGGAAGCCATTCTGCTCTGGGCAGCGATGCTCCATGAAGTTGGCTTAAGCATCAATCTGAGTGGCTTACAGCGGCATTCTGCCTATATTCTGCAACACACGGACTTACCCGGTTTTAATCAAGAACAGCAATTATTGTTGGCAACATTGGTTCGCTATCACCGCAAAGCAGTTAAAATTCATGAACATCCCCGTTTCTATCTGTTCAAGAAAAAGCAATACCTTCCGATGCTCCAGATATTGAGATTAGCAACCTTGCTGAATAATCAACGCCAATCCACGACGACACCTGAATCTTTAAGGTTGGAAACGGATCATGGTCACTGGACACTTTATCTTCCCAAAAACTATCTAATTCAGAATGTACTGATGCAGTTAGACTTAGAGAAAGAACAGGTTTACTGGAGTGATGTGACAGGTTGGCACTTACATATCCAAGAGGAATCACCAATTGCGGCGTTGGAACATCATCAGCAAAAACAGCAAAATATGATGGAACAAAATAGTAATCCTAAGACAAAATAGCACCATATCCCCCTAGACCGGGTAGTTTTGCACAAATTAAAGGTAGACTATGTTACAACCAGCCTTTAAACCTGATAATGGGAATGTCACCAGCCAACATTCCCAAAAGCTGGCGCTCATTCGCCAGAACCTGTTTTCGCTGCTCATTGACGATAAGCTGTTCGTTGATTCGTTATTGGGGCAAGCTGATGCACATGCAAAAATTAGCGATGACCAATTATTAGGGAAGATTGAAGAAGTCAAATCCCTGCTGACCAATCTGCATGCAGCAGATATTGCCGATATTCTGGAAGCATTACCTTATGATGAACGCCTTGCTTTATGGCGGCTCATTGATAATAACCAGCGTGGTGAGGTATTGGTGGAAGCCTCTATTCCAGTCTGGGATAACTTAATCAAAGACATGTCTGATCTGGAACTGCTCAGAGCAATTGGAACACTGCACGTCGATGAACAAGCTTATATTGCTGAACACCTTCCCCGGGATACAACACGCCGTTTACTGACCTATCTGGAGCCTAGCCAGCGTAACCGCATCCGGGAAGTATTGCAGTACCATAAGGACAGTATCGGCCAGATGATGGATTTCGAATTTGTGACAGTACGAGGTAACGTCACACTCGGTACTGTTCAGCGTTTCCTACGTTCCCGCGGCTCTATTCCAGAAACAACGGATAAAATCTTTGTCATTGATCGTAAAAATCGCCTTCAGGGAGAACTTCTACTTACGACTTTGCTAACCAATGCACCGGATAAACTTGTAGCTGAGGTGATGAACATAGACACCGTTACTTTTCTGCCTGAACAAAAAGGCGAAGATGCTGCCAGTGCGTTCGAACGTTATGACCTGATTTCTGCTGCGGTAGTGGATTGTAACGGGCGTTTGATGGGGCGTCTGACTGTCGAAGATATCGTCGATACTTTAAGCGAAGAAACGGATACCAATATCCGACGTATGGGGGGGTTGAGCCGTGAAGAAGATGTCTTCGCACCGGTTGGGCAGGCAGTAAAAACCCGCTGGGCTTGGCTTGCTATTAATTTGTGCACAGCATTTGTCGCTTCACGTGTTATCGGCCTGTTTGAACATACTATTTCCCAACTCGTGGCTCTTGCCACTTTAATGCCTATTGTGGCAGGCATCGGGGGCAATACCGGTAATCAGACTATCACCATGATCGTACGGGCATTGGCTCTCCACCAGATCCAAACAGGGAGTTTCCCTTATCTTTTATTGAGGGAACTGGGTGTTGCTCTGATAAATGGTGTTATTTGGGGAGGTATTATGGGTATTGTCACTTATGTGCTCTATGGTGACCTTGCAATGGGTGGCGTAATGACAATGGCAATGATACTAAACCTGCTGATGGCTGCATTGATGGGGGTCTTGATACCTTTTATTATGATGAAATTAGGCAGAGATCCTGCGATTGGTTCCAGTGTTATGATTACTGCAATTACTGATACTGGCGGTTTCTTTATTTTTTTGGGATTAGCAACGCTGTTTTTGGTTTAATGAGTTCACTGACATTTAAGAAACTCTGTATTCAAGAAACGCCGATTATTTAATCGGCGTTTTTGCAAATTATCAATACACTCTTTCGTCCCAGACACTATATCCAGATGTTCCTGCCATATGATGACGACAGATAATATCTTTATATTTAATAGAGACAATTTCTTCCGGTTGTGATTCCGCATGGTTAATACTATGCGGATAGTTTGGTGACAATTCAATGATTGTCGCATCACGACACTCAATTGAATAATAGAGCTCTTGAGATCCTAATTGCGAAGTGCGATAAAAATCAAATTTCAGATTCAAATTTTCATTATTTGAAATTGCCATCATTAATAACGGCGATGATTTATCTTGTGGCTTTACAAACACAATTGGACTATGGTTAACATTTTGTTCTCTATGAATAGAATGATGCAGATTCAACACAAAGATTTCATCTTCATGTCCAGTCTGATATTTATTTCCGATGGACTCAAGCGAAGAACAACCTTGTGAAATCAACCCTTGTTTGTCTCCTTGCAAGGTTAAATAAATCATATTAGCCATAATAACTTCCTGTTTTGATTAAGTTTGAAAGTACTATTAATCGCGTCTAACATATTTTGAAAAGCTACTGTTTTCCAAAAAAATGTGATTAAAGTCACTAGGCAATAACGTTTACAGCCAAACCCTATTTATTGCTATTAACTTTAACCATTCATTTTACCTGCGATTATGGAATATTATATCAACGAAAAACAAGACAAGATACGCACTTTACTCAATAATTGACTAAGGATTTCTTTAATATCTATAACTTATAGTACTATTTCACTGACCAATATCTTAAATACATTGGGTTCAGTTTCTATTTTCATTATCTCCTTCTATCACCTCTGATAAGATATCGTATTTATTGACTATTTTCTGCATGTCATATTTGTATTTATCATTTGGTCTTTTCTGTGACATTTTTGCTTTTATACAATATTTTTCAATACCATCCCCCATTTCCTTTTTGCGATCGTCGGGTTAATGACTGTCCCATTTACCAGCTAAATGCTAACAAGTCTCCCTGATGAAAGCAGGTTACGTTAAACCCTTTAGCGCTTCTCACGGAAACTTAAACATTCAGCTTTTACACTCAGCTAACAATAGTATTTATTTCATTGACATAATTTCCACATTTTCTCCATGATTGGCTATTTCTCTCCAAGTACACTAATTAAATATATATTTACACTGATTTAGCATAAGATGCGTGTGACTGATTATCGGCACAATAAGAAGAGAATATCGAATATATGAGCAATAAATGTCGTACCTACTTTTTTTGGTTTGCTGTGTTAGCCGTTATCATCGCGGTTGCTTTTTTTACATGGAACTATTTTAAAAAATCAGCCACATCGGAAGAAAAATCAGCACAAGTGTCAGAATTGCAGAAAAATT
Organism: Xenorhabdus siamensis; assembly: GCF_037996745.1. Lineage (NCBI taxonomy): Bacteria > Pseudomonadati > Pseudomonadota > Gammaproteobacteria > Enterobacterales > Morganellaceae > Xenorhabdus > Xenorhabdus siamensis. Next base: position 66,046 of record NZ_JBBMXE010000019.1, on the reverse strand, counting down.
CGCACCTTATCCCAACCCAACCCGTTCAGGTGGCTACCGTTAAAATGGTGTCTGTCCCCCATTATCTGGGAGGTTTAGGAACAGTTCAGGCCGCTGATACCGTAAATGTTACCAGCCTTGTGAATGGGCAATTAATTGCCCTGCATTTTAATGAAGGCCAACATGTCAAAAAAGGCGATTTACTGGCGGAAATTGATCCCCGTCCTTTTCAGGTCAGGCTAGCAAAAGCACAAGGGCAATATGTCAAAGATCAAGCGATACTGGCTGATGCTAAACAGAATTTGGCTCGCTACCAGCAATTGGCAAAAAGCAAATTAATTACTCAACAAGAGTTGGATAAGCAGTTTTCCTTAGTACGCCAGTATCAAGCCGCCCTAAAAACTGCTCAGGCAGATATTGATGAACAAAAACTGCAATTAACCTATAGCCGCATTATTGCCCCTATTTCAGGTCGTGTCGGTCTGAAACGGATAGATGTTGGTAATTATGTCTCTTCCGGAGGAGAAAATCCGATTGTCGTCATCACACGTGTCAACCCTATTGATGTGGTGTTTTCCCTGCCTGAAAACGATCTCAGCACTATACTGAAGGCACAAAAGAGCAATACAGAACTCGCTGTTATCGCCTGGGATCGCAATAACCGATTACAACTGGCACAAGGCAAATTGCTCAGTATTGACAACCAGATTGATGTTGCTACTGGCACCATCAAAATGAAAGCACAATTCAATAATCAAGATAACGCTTTGTTTCCAAATCAGTTTGTCAATATTCAGATCAAAGTGAATACGCTCAACAACGCCATTGTGATCCCAAATGCCGCATTACAGATGAGTAATGAAGGTTATTTTGTCTGGATGGTGGATAAAGAGAATAAGGTCAGTAAACATAAGGTGACTATCGGGATGCAAAACGCCGAATTAGTTGTTATCAACAACAACTTATCCGTCGGTGACCGGGTTGTGACAGATGGTACTGATCAATTGACAGAAGGTGCTACTGTCGAGATTGTTAAGCCCCTGAAACCAGAGTCAGATAACAGCAATAGCGATAAATCTGACCAGTCAAACAGCAAAGTGGAGAATACTTAATGCATCCTGGTTCTCCAATAACAGGGGGCGGCCCGTCCCGCTTGTTTATTTTGCGTCCAGTAGCGACTACACTGTTTATGATTGCAATATTGCTTTCTGGTATTATCGGCTACCGAATGTTACCCGTTTCTGCATTGCCACAAGTAGATTATCCTACTATTCAAGTTATCACGCTCTATCCCGGTGCCAACCCTGACGTCATGACTTCTGCTATAACTGCACCATTAGAACGCAGATTCGGGAAAATATCCGGTTTGAAGCAGATGGCATCGCAAAGCTCCGGGGGCGCTTCTGTTATTACACTGGTATTCCAGCTCTCCTTGCCATTGGATATAGCAGAGCAGGATGTACAGGCTGCCATTAATTCAACCATTAATTTATTACCCGATGACCTGCCCTATCCGCCAATTTACAGTAAGGTCAATCCGGCTGATCCGCCTATCTTAACCCTGGCCGTAACCTCTGATTCCCTGCCAATGACAGAGGTTCAGGATATGGTGGAAACTCGCGTTGCTCAACGCATTTCTCAAATCGGTGGTGTAGGTTTGGTCACGCTGGCTGGAGGACAGCGCCCTGCTGTGCGTGTGAAGTTAAATGCACAGGCTATCGCTGCACAAGGGTTAGATAGTCGTACTATCAGCAATGCAATTGTAAGTGCGAATGTAAATTCACCAAAAGGCAGTTTTGATGGCCCGACCCGTTCGATCACTTTGTCTGCCAATGATCAAATGAAGTCCATTGACGAATACCGCAATTTAATTGTGGCCTATAAAAATGGGGCTCCGATTCGCCTGCGCGAGGTTGCAACAATTGAACGAGGTGCAGAGAATACCAAACTGGGCGCATGGGCAAATGAAAAACCCGCTATTGTTATCAATGTCCAACGTCAGCCAGGTGCTAATGTTATTGAAACTGCTGATCATATTCGTTCCATGCTACCAGAGTTGATCAGCAACCTGCCTAAGTCAGTGAATGTAGATGTTCTGACTGACCGAACTGCTACGATCCGCTCTTCAGTCAAGGATGTGCAATTTGAGTTGTTACTGGCAATTGCATTGGTTGTGATGGTGATTTACCTGTTTTTACGCAATACAATTGCCACCCTGATCCCAAGCATTTCAGTGCCACTTTCCCTGATCGGCACATTTGTGGTGATGTACTTTTGTGGTTTTTCCGTCAATAACCTCACCTTGATGGCATTAACCATCGCAACAGGCTTTGTAGTCGATGATGCCATTGTGGTTATCGAAAATATTTCCCGCCATATTGAGCGAGGAGAAAAACCGCTGACTGCCGCATTAAAGGGAGCCGGTGAAATCGGTTTTACCATTATTTCACTGACTTTTTCTTTGATTGCCGTTCTGATCCCTCTGTTATTTATGGGAGATATTGTCGGTCGTTTATTCCGGGAGTTTGCAATTACATTGGCGGTAGCGATTTTAATTTCAGCCGTAGTTTCACTGACACTGACACCAATGATGTGCGCAAAAATGTTGAAAGCAGAAACGGATGTTAAACATAATCGCTTTGAACAAGCCTGTGAACGTTTCTTTGAGTGGATAATTGCGATATATGGCACATGGCTGAAACGTGTCCTGAATCATCCCTGGATAACACTCGGTGTTACACTCAGTACTCTGGCTTTAACTGTTCTGCTCTATATCATGATCCCAAAAGGATTTTTCCCATTGCAGGATAATGGATTAATTCAGGGAACACTGGAAGCCCCACAATCCATCTCTTTCAGCGCTATGGCAGACAAACAGCGTCAGGTAACTTCATTGTTACTAAAGGATCCGGCTGTGAAGAATATAACTACGTTTATTGGCGTTGATGGTAGTAACCCAACATTGAACAATGGGCGTTTGCAAATTACGCTTAAGCCTTTTGATCAGCGTGACGATAGAATTGAAGAAATTATTCCCCGCCTGCAAGCTCAAGTGGCCAAAGTACCCGATGTAACCTTGTATCTACAACCGACTCAAGATCTGACAATTGATACTCAGGTTTCCCGTACCCAATATCAATTTACTTTACAGGCTACTTCTCTTAATGAACTTAATGTCTGGGTTCCAAAATTACAGGAAGCACTAAAAAAACGTCCTGAATTGGTTGATATCAGTAATGATTGGCAAAACAGGGGATTAGTTGCTTATATTGATGTGAATCGCGATATGGCCAGTCGGCTAGGTATTTCCATGGCTGATATTGATAACACACTGTATAGCGCTTTTGGTCAAAGGTTAATTTCGACCATTTACACACAGGCGAATCAATACCGCGTCGTGCTGGAGCAGGATACAACGCATTCACCCGGTCTTGATGCACTCAATGATGTCCGTCTTATTAGCGCTGATGGCAAGACAGTGCCCCTAACCGCTATCGCTACAGTGAAACAACAATTGGGTTATTTATCCATCAATCATCTGCAACAGTTTCCTGCCACCACTTTTTCATTCAATATTGCACCCAACACTTCTCTGGAAGCAGCAGTTAATGCAGTGAAGGAAACAGAACACGCAATTAATATACCAAACGATATCAACACACAGTTTCAGGGAGCAACACTGGCATTCCAGAATGCACTGAGTAATACCTTATTGCTGATACTGGCTGCTGTCGTTGCGATGTACATTGTGCTTGGCATACTGTATGAAAGCTTTATTCATCCGGTAACTATCCTGTCAACCCTCCCCACTGCTGGCGTCGGAGCATTATTGGCTTTAATGCTAGGTGGCTATGAACTGGATGTTATTGCCATCATTGGGATTATTTTGCTGATTGGTATTGTGAAGAAGAACGCTATCATGATGATCGATTTTGCTTTAGTAGCAGAACGGGAAAACGGAATGTCACCCTATGATGCCATTTTTCAAGCCTGCCTCTTACGTTTCAGGCCAATATTAATGACAACGATGGCTGCACTATTGGGGGCACTGCCATTAATGCTCAGCAACGGAATTGGCGCTGAACTGCGCCGTCCTTTGGGAGTTAGTATGGTAGGCGGGTTGATTATGAGCCAGATCCTGACCTTATTTACAACACCTGTTATTTACCTGCTATTTGATCGGCTAGGGCACTATTACAAGAGTAAATACAAGTATAAGAGTGATTCTAAGCAACGAAACGACGATCAAGTAAAATTAGCTCATTCTTCTACTGACCATCAGGAGCCGCTGTGAAATTTTTCGCCTTATTTATCCAGCGGCCTGTCGCAACCACACTATTAAGCGTAGCCATTACGCTATTTGGTGCTGTTAGCTTTACCCTGTTGCCAATATCACCATTACCGCAGGTTGATTTTCCGGTGATTACAGTTTCTGCTTCAATGCCCGGAGCATCACCGGAAACGATGGCTTCTTCCGTCACCACTCCATTAGAACGTTCACTCGGCAGAATTGCTGGTATTAAAGAGATGAGTTCCAGCAGTTCATTAGGTTCCAGTGATATTTTTCTGGAATTTGAGCTGAACCGGGATATTAATGGGGCAGCACGGGATGTACAGGCAGCTATAAATGCAGCAGAAAGCCTGTTACCTTCGGGGATGCCAAGCCGCCCAACCTACCATAAGGCAAATCTTGCTTCTGCCCCGATCATGATTCTGACTTTGACATCAGATAGCTATGCTGAAGGGCAATTGTATGATATCGCTTCAACACATCTTGCCCAAAAAATCTCACAAATAGAAGGTGTTAGCCAAGTTAGCGTTGCGGGTAGTTCACTACCCGCAATACGGGTCGAACTGAATCCCAATGCCCTATTCAATCAGGGAGTATCTCTTGATAATATTCGCGAAGCTATCAACAAGGCGAATGTCAGACGCTCAACAGGACACGTTGATACAGATAAACAAAGCTGGCAAATACAAACTAACGATGAAATCAAGCAAGCGGACAATTATGCTTCCATTATTGTGCACTATCGTAATGGCTCACCCGTTCGTTTGAAAGATGTCGCAACGGTCAAAGATTCCGTCGAAGATACCTGGGCAGCGGGAATGTCCGGCAATGGCCCCGCCATTGCGCTGATTATCCGGCGAGAATCAAGTGCAAATATCATTGAAACCATCGAGAAAATTCGAGCTGAACTCCCGGCCCTGCGAGCATCAATACCCGCTAATATTCAGCTAAATGTTGTACAGGATCGCTCTCCCCCTATTCGGGCGTCCCTGCATGAAGTGGAACGGGCACTTGCCGTCGCTGTTGCACTGGTGATCCTGGTTGTTTTCCTATTCCTGCGTTCAGGACGTGCCACTCTTATCCCGGCAATTGCAGTTCCGGTATCATTAATTGGTACGTTTACGGCTATGTACTTATGTGGTTTCAGCCTGAATAACCTCTCATTGATGGCACTGACCATTGCTACGGGTTTCGTTGTCGATGATGCCATTGTGGTACTGGAAAATATTTCCCGCCATCTGGAAGCCGGGTTGAAACCAGCACAAGCCGCTCTTAAAGGAGTAAGAGAAGTTGGTTTTACTGTTCTTGCTATGAGTCTTTCACTCGTTGCTGTCTTTATACCCCTTGTACTGATAGATGAGTTACTTGGCAGACTATTCCTTGATTTTGCCGTTACGCTCGCAACCGCAATAGGTATTTCACTGTTGGTTTCCCTGACGTTAACGCCGATGATGTGCGCTCATTTATTGAAATCTTCACCGGAAAAATCACTAAAGAAAACCCGCGGTTTCGGCAAAGTTTTACTGAGACTCCAGCAATACTACGGACGCTCATTAAAATGGATACTTAACCATACTCGTTGGGTTTTATTGACACTGATTGGGATTATTGCGCTGAATGTCTGGCTTTATATCAGTATTCCGAAAACTTTTTTCCCCAGACAGGATACAGGCCGATTAATAGGCTTCGTTGTTGCTGATCAAAGTATTTCATTTCAGGCCATGCGTAAAAAAATGGAATATTTCATAGGGGTTATCAATGCAGACCCAACTGTTGAAAATATTACAGGATTTACAGGTGGAAGCAGCATCAATGTCGGTTTTATATTTATGGGCTTAAAACCATTGAGTGAACGAACAGAGAATATCGAACAAGTCATGACCCGTTTAAGGAAAAAATTATCCCACGAGCCGGGTGCAGAACTTTACTTGATACCTATTCAGGATCTCAGCTCTGGCGGAGGCGGAGGTAATGCCAGATCCATTTATCAATTTACTTTGCTGTCAGATGATTTTTCTGAACTTCGCAAATGGACACCTATTATCCAAAAAGCCCTGAAGAAAGTACCGCAATTAACAGGAGTAAATTCGGACGATGACAGTAAAGGTTCCGAACTCACAATCACCTATGATCGTGATCTGATGGCTCGCCTCGGCATTAGTGTCGCCCAAGCCAATAGCTTGCTCGGTAACGCTTTTGGACAACAACCGATTTCAACCATTTATCAACCACTGAACCAATACAAAGTAGTGATGGAAGTCGCACCTGAATATAATCAGGATGCCAGCTCATTAGAGAAAATTTTTGTTATCAATAAAGAAGGAAAACGTATCCCACTCTCTTATTTTGCAAGCTGGCGACCAACCAATGCACCATTAGATGTTTATCACCAAGGGCTTTCAGCCGCTTCTATGATCTCCTTCGATATCGCAGAAGGTTATACGATGTCTGATGCAACCAGAGCAATAGAACGCACAATGACAGAACTCGGTGTTCCATCAACAGTACGTCTTTCTTTTACTGGTACAGTGCAAAAATTTGAAGAAAGTCAGCGTTCTCAGTTACTGGTGATCCTTGCGGCAATTATTACTGTTTATCTGGTACTGGGCGTACTTTATGAAAGCTATATTCATCCTCTGACAATTCTTTCCACCCTGCCTTCTGCGGGAGTTGGAGCCTTGCTGGCATTGGAGCTCTTCAATACTCCTTTTAGTCTGATCGCCATGATTGGGATTATGCTGCTAATTGGTATTGTGAAGAAAAATGCCATTATTATGGTGGATTTTGCTCTTGAAGCTCAGCGAAATGGTCAGTTAAGTGCCCAAGAAGCAATATTTCAGGCCAGTTTGTTAAGATTCCGGCCGATCATGATGACTACACTTTCAGCCTTGTTCGGAGCTCTGCCTTTGGTACTGAGTAACGGCGATGGTGCTGAATTACGCCATCCTCTGGGAATGACTATTGTTGGTGGTCTGGTAATGAGCCAGCTTCTTACGTTATATACTACACCTGTGGTCTATCTATTTTTTGACCAGCTACGTGAAAAATGGCGCCAACACAGAGCAGCAAAATTTCAGAGAATAAAGCCATCGTGAAATTCAAGATGAAAACAGGGATCAGCAGAAAATTGTTTCTGGCAATTTTTGCTACCTGTATGCTGGTACTAGTAACAATGCACTGGGGGATTCGCCTCAGTTTCCAACATGGATTCATTGGTTATATCAAACAAAATAGCCAAATGCGTGCCAACATGCTGGCAGAAGCATTGACAGAACAGTACCAGCAATACGGTAATTGGGATTTCCTGACCAAAAATGATCGCGTTATTTTTCAGATTATCCGTGATATTGAGCAGGGCAGTAACAACCATCAGGAGTCCTCCCCCCACGACTGGCGTACTCAGTTCTGGGTTGTTGATCGCCACATGAATCGTTTAGTGGGCCATGCGGATAATATGTCTGAAGAAACCTATCGCAAGCCTGTGATTTATCAAAATGAAGTTGTTGGTTGGGTAATTGTCAGTGCTTCTGACAAAATTACCCGTCAAGCCGATATCAGTTTCGCCAGCCAGCAACAAATGACTAGCTGGATTATCGCCGGCTTTTCCACTCTGTTAGCCTTGATAGCAACTTTTTTCTTATCCCGTGGATTTCTGAAACCGGTTAAACGGCTGGTAGAAGGAACACATAAACTGGCTTCCGGTGATTTTAGTATTCGTGTAGCAGTATCCAGCAAAGATGAGATTGGTCAACTGGCATCAGATTTTAATCTTCTGGCTTGTACATTAGAAAAAAATGAACAGATGCGTCAGGATCACATGGCAGATATCTCCCACGAATTACGTACTCCACTCTCTATTTTGCGTGGTGAGCTGGAAGCTCTGCAAGATGGTGTCCGACAACCGACACAAGCAACTATCCACTCCTTACTGACCGAAGTTACTATCCTGACAAAACTAGTGGATGACTTGCATTTGTTGTCCCTATCAGATCCGGGTTCTCTGGCTTACCGGAAGGAACTGATAAATATCGATGAACTGCTGAAAATAGCTGTGGCTGCTTACCAGGGGCGTTTTGCCGATAAACAGATTGCTCTGGAACTACATTTACCAGAAAACATCCTATTGTTTGCCGATCCCAAGCGATTAACACAGTTATTTCAGAATTTACTGGAAAATAGCTTACGTTATACCGCTGATTACGGAAAAGTGGTTATTTGCGGACATATAGAGCAGCAAAAATGGGTACTAAACTGGCAGGATAGCGCTCCCGGCTTGACTACTGAGCAATGCCAACGTATTTTTGAACGGTTCTATCGCTGCGAATCTTCCCGCAACCGTGCCAGCGGTGGTTCGGGTTTGGGTCTGGCGATCTGTTATAATATCATTGAAGCACACAATGGTCTTATTCAAGCAGAAATATCACCTTTAGGCGGCCTTAAAATTCACGTAGAATTACCTTTGACCCAATTTTCTGAACATAAGACGCTGAATATAAGACACTGAATATAAGAATAATGAGTCCACAATATACCGTTCTGATCGTGGAAGATGAGCCCAAACTGGGACAGTTACTTGTCGATTATCTGCAAACTGCAAATTATCAAACACAATGGTTGGTACGTGGTGATGAAGTGATTACTCATGTCCAGCAACACCAACCCGATATTATCCTGCTCGATCTTATGCTGCCTGGGCTTGATGGTTTGTCAGTCTGTAGGGAAATCCGCAAATTTTCTGATATTCCCATTATTATGATGACAGCCAAAACAGAGGAGATTGACCGCCTGTTAGGGCTGGAAATTGGTGCAGATGATTATGTTTGTAAGCCTTATAGCCCACGAGAAATAGTTGCCAGAGTGAAAACGATTTTACGCCGCTGTTATCGACCACAAGATATCATTAGCGAGCAAGGGACTCTGACAATTGATGAAAATCATTTTCAAGCTCGCTATCTTGAACGGGTTTTGGATCTGACACCGGTTGAATTCCGGCTACTTAAGATAATATCCAGCCAGCCTGGGCGGGTCTTTTCCCGTGATCAGCTACTGAATAATCTCTACAACGATCATCGTATTGTTAATGATCGCACTATCGACAGCCATATCAAAAACTTACGTAGAAAATTAGAACAATTAGATGAGGATAAATCTTTTATTCGCTCGATTTATGGCTTGGGATACCGCTGGGAAGCCGAAATTTGCCGTCTGATGTGACCCTAATTTTTGTTAAAAAATTCACCTGAATAAATTTCAAGCTAAACTTAAGCTGATAATTACCCAATCAGGAGAATTTCTTATGGCTACTGGGCATTATGATCTTAAGAAAACAAAGAACGGGCAATTTTATTTCAATCTGGTAGCAGCAAACGGTGACATTATTCTCAGCAGTGAAATGTACACCACCAAAGCGGCTGCTAATAAAGGGATCTACTCGGTACAAGTCAACTCCCCGGACAAAACTCGTCATGAAGTAAGAAAGAATAAATCTGGCAAAAGTTATTTTGTCTTAAAGGCAAGAAATCATCAGGTTATTGGTATCAGTGAATATTATGGCAATGAAACCGCGATGAAGAAAGGCATCCAGTCTGTCATGAAGATCGGAGCAACAGATAAAGTTCGGGATTTGACCAAACGTAATTAATTAACTGCGCCGTATTAGCGGCGCATTTCTGGCTCTTTTTCCATTTTTATTTCCCTCTCTTTTCCACAATAAATTTGTGTCATCAGCGGAATAAGCGCTAAAATCCTTCTCCTTTAACCTTACCCTTAGTAATGATAAACAGATAGGGTAAGGTCTGATTTGAACTCAGACTGAGAACGTTAATAATATGTTTACTCCAGAACTACTTTCTCCCGCCGGCTCCTTGAAAAACATGCGCTATGCCTTTGCCTATGGCGCGGATGCCATTTATGCCGGTCAGCCCCGTTACAGCCTTCGTGTTCGTAACAACGAATTCAATCATGAAACACTGGCTCAAGGAATTAAAGAAGCGCATGCTTTGGGCAAACGTTTTTATGTCGTAGTTAATATCGCACCGCATAATGCAAAACTAAAAACCTTTATTCGCGACTTAAAACCTGTGATTGAGATGGGACCCGATGCATTGATTATGTCCGATCCCGGCTTAATTATGATGGTACGTGAAACCTTTCCTGAGATGGATATCCACCTTTCCGTACAAGCGAATGCCGTTAACTGGGCAACAGTTAAGTTCTGGAAACAAATGGGATTAACACGAGTCATTCTCTCCCGTGAGCTTTCACTGGAAGAAATTGCCGAAATCCGTCAACAGGTCCCTGAAATGGAGCTTGAAGTTTTTGTTCATGGCGCACTCTGTATGGCCTATTCTGGACGTTGCCTGTTATCAGGCTATATCAACAAACGTGACCCTAATCAGGGCACCTGCACCAACGCCTGTCGCTGGGAATATAATGTGCAGGAAGGAAAAGAAGATGACGTCGGAAATATTGTCCATACTCATGAACCTATTCCGGTCAAAAATATTCCGGTTAAAAATGTGGAGCCAACGCTGGGAGAAGGTGACCCGACAGACAAAGTATTTATGATCGAAGAAGCCAAGCGTCCCGGTGAGTATATGAGTGCATTTGAAGATGAACATGGCACCTATATTATGAATTCTAAGGACTTACGCGCAATTGAGCATGTAGAACGACTGACTAAAATGGGCGTTCATTCATTGAAAATAGAAGGCCGCACAAAATCTTTCTACTATTGTGCCCGCACTGCTCAGGTATATCGCCGTGCCATTGATGATGCAGTGGCTGGCAAACCTTTCGATCCTACATTGATGAGCACACTGGAAGGTTTGGCACATCGAGGTTATACAGAAGGCTTTTTGCGCCGTCATACTCACGATGCTTACCAGACTTATGAATATGGTTATTCAGTATCAGATACACAGCAATTTGTTGGAGAATTTACCGGCAACCGGGTCAATGGCCTGGCAGAGGTGGCAGTAAAAAACAAATTCCTCGTTGGTGACAGCCTTGAGGTGATGACCCCTGCGGGCAATATCAACTTTATGCTGACATCAATGACAAACAAAAAAGGCCAGTCCATCGAAGTCGCGCCAGGGGATGGTCACATCGTTTACCTGCCTGTTCCGGTAGAAATTGAACTGAATTTTGCTCTGTTGATCCGCAATCTCAAAGGAAGTAATACCAGAGCACCGCATGTAAAAATGGATCCTTTACAATAATCTGGCATGGCTTTTAAAGAAATAGTTCTATTTTTTTAGAAACAGATCACATCAATACTATTTTATTTCTCGTACTATCAGTTCTGAAAAATGAAGAACTAAAAAAGTTTCATTGTAAGACTAGGAACCACCTCCTTGGCTAGCTCAATCTCCCTTGGGCTAGCCTTTTTCTTTTACAGGAAATGGATTAGATTCAAACAATTAACCACAATATCAAACATCAGGTAATCATTGATTAAATTAATAATTATTAGATTTCTTTTGCCAAAAATTGACGTATATTTAATAACAAAATTAATTGTAAATAAAAAAATTATCTCAGATAAATATTATTCAAATTTATGAAGAAATTTTTAGAGAAATTTATTCTCCATTAGCCGATCAAAAAACGCTTTTAAATATTTATTCACAACAAATTGCACCAACATTATTTCATTGCACATATCTGCATAACGGATATGGAATAGTGAAATTTTAATAAACATAGCATTAACTATAAAAAATAACTTCGACTGAAGCGATCCACTACAGCTTCCCTCTCTGCTTATCTTGTACTCAGTACAAATATAAACAACAATCAGTAGCGCCTTTTGCAAACTGGAGTTAAACATGACTGATATAGTGAAGTTGTTAGGAAAAGACGCAGAAAGTTTATTGCAACATCAATGCAATACCATTTCACGTGAAAATCTTTACCTCCCAGGCACAGATTTTGTCGATCGTGTAATGATTGAAAATAATCGGCCAAACTCTGTATTGCGTTCAATGCAAACTTTGTTTAATCACGGGCGTCTGGCTGGAACTGGCTATCTTTCAATTTTGCCGGTTGATCAAGGTGTTGAACACTCGGCAAGTGCTTCTTTTGCAACCAACCCACTCTATTTTGATCCTAAAAATATTGTTGAATTAGCAATCGAAGCAGGATGTAACTGTGTTGCCTCAACTTATGGTGTTCTGGCATCCGTCTCTCGCCGTTATGCCCATAAGATTCCGTTTCTAGTGAAACTCAATCACAACGAGACATTGACCTATCCAGCTCAATATGACCAAACCTTGTATGCCAGCGTTGAGCAAGCATTTAATATAGGGGCAGTTGCAGTTGGTGCTACGATTTATTACGGCTCTCCCGAATCACGCCGCCAGATAGCGGAAATTTCTGCCGCTTTCGAACGAGCGCATGAATTAGGTATGGTAACTGTGTTGTGGGCTTATTTACGCAATTCAGCTTTCAAAAAAGATGGCGTTGATTACCATACAAGTGCCGATTTAACTGGTCAGGCAAACCATCTAGCAGCGACTATCGGCGCAGATATTGTTAAGCAAAAAATGGCAGAAACCAATGGCGGATATACCGCAATCAGTTTCGGACACACAGATAAACGTGTCTATACTGATCTAACAACAGATCACCCTATCGACTTGGTTCGCTATCAACTCGCCAACTGCTATATGGGACGTGCAGGTTTGATCAATTCTGGCGGAGCTTCCGGGGTGAATGATCTGAGTGATTCTGTCCGTACCGCAGTCATCAACAAACGTGCCGGAGGTATGGGACTGATCCTAGGACGCAAAGCATTTAAGAAATCAATGAAAGAAGGCGTTTCATTGATCCATTCTGTTCAGGATGTGTATCTTGACAAAAGCGTCACCATCGCCTGATAGAATTTGCTTAATTTACTGTATTAAAAATGGGGATTTCATATCCCCATTTTTAATCGCAATACCACGATATTGTTGTGATAATTCCTACTACTATTTATTACCACATTTTATTACCAATTATTACCACATTTCCTACCACCATTGATGAAAATGATGTACAGGCCCTATGCCTTTCCCGACATCCAGCGTACCTGCCTGCATTAAAGCATTCTGCAAATAGGCCTTTGCCACGGGTATTGTACTCTGCCAATCGGCATAACGCGGCCGCAGCGCTGCAAGAGCAGCCGACAAAGTGCAACCCGTTCCATGTGTATGGCGTGTCTTAACTCTGGGAGCCGTAAAACGCCACTCTCCTTCAGACGTAAACAGCCAATCCGGGCTTTCTTTATTGTCCAAATGCCCTCCTTTCAATAAAACAGCCTGGCATCCCATCGATAACAATTCGCGTCCTTGTTGCAACATTTCATCTTCTGTTTTAGCAAGAGAGCATTTCAATAACGTTGCAGCTTCGGGCAAATTTGGTGTAATCAAAGAAACAATGGGCAATAATAATTCCATCATAGCTTTTACCGCTTCCTGCGATAGTAAAGGATCACCGCTTTTAGCCAGCATAACGGTATCTAACACGATATAAGGAACCGGATAACGGTGGAAAGCTTCTGAAACAACATGAACATTGGCAGAATTAGACAACATACCGATCTTAACACTATCTATTCTGACATCTGAAAGTACAGATTCAAGTTGGGCAGAAATAAAATTAGGTTCAATATTATAAACTGTCTGCACTCCTGTTGTATTTTGCGCAACGAGAGCTGTTATTACAGTTGTTCCATATACGCCAAGTGCAGAAAATGTTTTTAGATCAGCTTGAATGCCGGCACCACCGCTAGGATCGGTTCCTGCAATGGTCAATGAATTAATTCTCATGATGGTAGTTCCTACCACCAGCCCAAGAAAAGCGGGTATCAAACCAGAGATACCAAGACTTCCCTACGCTGGCATTATCCAGATCAGGTAATACGGGTACTTCTCAGTTCATTTAAGAACGCCCCGAGCCAAAGTAAAAATCACTCTATTAGTATCCCAATAGAGTGATATTTGCAATATGTTATCGTTAATTAATGGAAAAGATTAACGATAGATATATTCAGCCAGCCACCAATATACCAGCTAAAATAAATTTGTTACTACTTCTTACTATAAAGTCGTGACATTTGCAGCGGCTGGACCTTTAGGACCATCCTGAATTTCAAACTCAACTTGTTGGCCTTCGGACAATGTTTTAAATCCATCTTTCATAATTGCAGAAAAATGTACAAATACATCTTTGCTGCCATCAGCTGGAGTAATAAAACCAAAACCTTTAGACTCGTTGAACCACTTCACAGTACCAGTGATTTTTGCCATTTCAAAAATTTCCTTTGAATCACTTTATTCGCCGATTGGCATAAAAAGAAACAAACCAGTATTCGTTGCTGCTATTCATTAACAGAAACAGTACTTCGTTTACCCAGATGTTTTATCACATACTCTTTATATAATCGCAAGCCATTTTTTTCAGGTGCACGAGCTAACGCACATATTTTAAATTCTTAATATCTATTCTGATTTAATATTGCTCGAAAGCATTTATATTACATAACTATATGAATTGAAGGAGAAATAAAACATTAACTTAATGAAATCATTTTTACTTATTTAATATATAATTCTGTTTTCTACACCTATTAAGAGGTACTCTAGAGAGTTATAATTTCCAAAATAAATTGAAGAAGCAATAAAACGATAGCTAATTTTATGTTAATGTTTGAAAGTAAAATATGATTACTCCAAATTTGGCTAGTTTACGTTTTGTTTAGCCTTTATTAAATATTGTTCAATTAAAATACTCATACTGCAACTTTTAAACTCTGCTATTCTCACAATATGTCAGATGATTACATAATGTTTATAACACCGGAGTGACTGGACTTTAAATAACAAATCGTTCAGATATCAATCTACAAGTAAATATCATCATAAGATAACATTCATTTTATATGCAATTTTTCAGGGATGTTTTTTTAAACAATTTTCTTTTTCTGAAATAACACTTTACCATAACGCTCTAATAAAATTGATTTCATTATAAAATTCAGCCGAGCATAATACCCGGCTGGAAAAGTGTACGTATTTTCAGCAAGACAATTTATGTCTTAACCTTATTTGATTTGGAAGATAAATAACCTACCCATAATATCCCGATCCAAAACGGCATCAGAATAACTGATATACGTATATCAGGCATCATCAGAATAATAACAAGAATAAAAGCCAAGAAAATCAAACAGAGAAAATTACCAAATGGATACCAAAACGCCTGGAATTTTGTCTTAACACCTTCTGCATTTTTTGCAGTGCGAAATTTCAAATGTGATATACAGATCATAATCCAGTTAATCACCAGCGTTGTAACTACCAATGCCATCAAAAGCTCAAATGCTTTACCAGGCATAATATAATTAATCAATACGCCTATTGATGTAGCCAACGCCGACAATCCAATTGACAAAACGGGAACACTCCGTTTGTTCACTTTCGTCAAAATACTTGGTGCATTACCTTGTTTCGCCAGTCCATACAACATCCGGCTATTACAATAAACGCCACTGTTATAAACAGACAACGCCGCAGTCAATACAACAATATTTAGGACATTTGCGACCCAAAAACTATTCAGGTTATGAAAAATCATAACAAATGGACTGCCTCCCTCCACAACATCCTTCCACGGATAGAGAGAAAGTAAAATAAACAACGAACCGATATAAAACAGCAGAATACGATAAACAACCTGATTGGTTGCCTTTGGTATATTAACTTCGGGATTTTCAGCCTCTGCCGCAGTGACCCCAACAGTTTCCAAGCCACCAAATGAAAACATGATAACAGCCATTGCCATAATCAGGCCGACAACGCCATTTGGCATAAAACCGCCTTGCTGCCATAAGTTAGTTACACTGGCCTGTGGCCCTCCCGTGCCAGAAATAAGCAGATAAGAACCAAAAAGGATCATTCCGATGATAGCTGCAACTTTGATAATAGAGAACCAGAACTCAGCTTCCCCATATAACCTGACATTAATCAAGTTTACAGCATTAATCAGCACAAAGAATATCGCCGCAGAAACCCATGTTGGAATTTCAGGCCACCAATATTGAATATACATACCAACAGCGGTGAGTTCCGCCATCCCGACAAGTATAAACATTGCCCAGTAATTCCAACCGGATAGAAAACCGGCAAAATTGCCCCAATATTTATATGCAAAGTGGCTAAACGAACCCGCTACTGGCTCTTCAACAACCATTTCACCCAATTGACGCATTATCAAAAATGCAATAAACCCGCTAATGGCATACCCAAGAAGAACCGAAGGCCCGGCCATTTTTATCGTTTGAGCTATGCCCAAAAATAACCCTGTTCCTACTGAGCCACCGAGAGCAATAAGCTGGATATGCCTGTTCTTTAAACCACGCTTAAGCGTAGGTTGTTCTGTTTGTCCTGTCATCTAGTCCTCTTTATGATGCTTGGAACCGGTTTAAACTATTTTATTTGTCGTTGTGGACCTGAACAGGCCGAAGAAATCTTATATTTCCTCTATCATTGTGTAATCTGTGTGTGATCTGTCGTAGCCAAACTACCCTGGTGTGGTCGCTACCAAGACAGATTCTGATTTTAATCCAATACTTAGTTTACTAATTCAAATCAAGTGAATATTAAAGCATCATTCACGAAGAATGAATACCGAAAATGAATGTTAACATACATACTTGCAAGAGAATTATTGGGATGTATATCAAAAAAGCAAATATTGGATAATAGTGCAGCTTCCCAATTCAAATTGTCTATTAAGGCATAAAACTAAAATCTTGAAAAAAAGTTGTGTATACTTCCTCTCACCTTTAACCAATTTATAATTGTAATGCCACAGGATAATCACTTAGCACTTGTATGTGCACTAAGTAAATGGATAGAAAATCACCTTGGGCGAGTCATCCATCTTGAAGAACTTGCCGCTTATTCTGGCTATTCGCTTTGGCACATGCAGAAAATATTCAAGGAAGTTACCGGGATCTCGCTTGGTAAATATATACGCCAACGTCGATTAGCGGGTGCTGTGCACCTTCTTAAGAACAGCTCCCTACCCATTTTTGATATCGCCCTGGATTTTGGCTTCGGCTCTCAATCTCACTTTACTTATATGTTCCGTAAAGAATATGGCATTACACCTTACGACTTTCGTCAAAGTACGGATATAGAACTCGAAGTTAAACTTCCTCTGCATCTGACTTACAATTGCCAATCATGAAACACGCTATTTTGCGGCCAGATATTGATATCTGGCCGCAATCTCACCAGCCCTAATTTCTCTCAGTCGTAAGACAATATAGTACTACTACATTCATTATCATTTCATTTGTACTTTTCGATGGTCATGCTCCCAATGGTTAGATATTGTGATAAACTCCTTACTTTTTATTCTGGGTGAGATATGGCTAAAGTTGATGTGGTTTGTCGTTACTGTCATAAAACAGACGAGGTTAAAGGGCATGGAAAAGGGCGTACTGGGCACCCCCGCTATCACTGTTATGCTTGCCGTAAAACCTTCCAACTGAACTATACCTACCAAGCCTGCCACCCCGGCATGAAAGAACGAATTATTGATATGTCCATGAATAACGCTGGTGTCAGGGACACGGCTCGGGTTCTGAAAGTCGGTATTAACACGGTCATTCGCACATTAAAAAACTCACGCCAAGACAAGTAACTACGCTGCCGCTTTCGGGCAGTGAAATTCATATTGTCTGTGAAATAGACGAGCAGTGGTCATTTGTCGGTAATAAAAGAAATCAGCGCTGGCTCTGGTATGCGTGGGAGCCGAATAGGAAACGGGTAGTGGCACATGTGTTTGGGGATCGCAGCAGGAAGACGTTGAAAAAGCTGCTGGCACTCCTATCTCCTTTTACTATCCGGTTTTACTGTACAGATGATTATGCCGTTTACGATTACCTGCCTAAGAAAAAACACCTCACGGGAAAGAAATTTACCCAACGTATCGAGAGAACGAATCTTACGCTTCGTATCCGGATAAAGAGGTTGAATAGAAAGACAATAGGTTATTCCAAATCCGAAGAAATGCACGACAAAGTGATAGGTACGTTCATTGAGCGTGAATACTACATCTCATCACCGATCTAACCATTGGGAACATGACCCTTTTCGATTAATGCCAACGCTATCGCTTCAGTTTCTGCATCGGGATTACCCCGAATATCTGACGGTCGAAAATGCATCTGAAACACCTGAATTATCTTCCGAGTATCTTCATCCAGAAAACCTGTCTGGGGAATGGAGTAGCCGTAAGCAGATAAGGCTTTTTGTATTCCAATAACAGGAACCAGAGTATCTGGCAATCTGCTGGCTAAATATCTATTTACTGTAGCAAGATCAGGCCAAGCACCAATACCTTGCTCATAGAGCTCCCGCCATGGAAAAACAGGACCCGGATCTTCTTTCCGAAGTGGTGCGATATCAGAATGACCAACCACATTCACTGCCTCAATTTTATATCTGCGAATGATATCTTTTGCCAACCTGATCAAGGCATCAATTTGTGATGGGTGATATATGCACCACTCTTTTTTAATAAAATATTGCTTAAAACCACAATTAACAATTTCTATGCCAATAGAATAACTGTTTAAATTTTTATACCCTCTCCACTCACTCCTACCTGCATGCCAGGCTTTTTCTTTCTCAGAGGATAATTGAAAGATAATCGGCTCATTATTCTTATAATTAGGCTGAGATGGGATCAGATATTGAACACTGACATTACCATTCGTCAAAACTTGTAGAGAGTTCCGATCATTCAGTGCCGTATAGTGCAACACAAGAAATTTGACCGATTCAAGGTCCTGACTGGTCGAATATGAATAAGAATGGTCAATGAGATAATTATCTCTTTCTTCTAATGAAGTTTGATGACCACAACCAACCAATAGTGTAAGGAATACACCTATTAAAATTTCTCTCATCATATTAAGACAATAATAACCGAAAAAAATTGAATGATGTGCTACATAGAGTAGATGAAATTACAATAAAAATAAAAGCCGGATATCAATTGAATACAGAATATCCGGCTAATACATTTATTTTCTTAGTTTTATAAATTACTACTTCTAACGATATCTACTATCTTCGTTATTGTAAGCAACACTGATTAATGAATATCTGCCTTAACCTCAACTCGCTTCTGGTTATTCTGAACTGAGTCGTTATCCCATATACCTTCTTCAACTTGCTTTTGAATTTCTGGATACATATTAATATCGAAGGTTGGCAACTGACCCGCTTTCCTTTGCTTGTTATAATCCTTCGCCAATTTCATCGCAATACCTGATAACAAAAGAATAGCAACCAGGTTCACAATAGCCATACAAGCCATGGATATATTCGCCATATTCCAAACTAATGGTACATCTGCCATTGTACCAAACATCACCATACCTAATGCAGCCAGACGTAAAATGAACAGACCTGCGGTGTGGTTACGCTCCAGGAATATCATGTTACTTTCAGCATAAGCGTAGTTAGCAATAATCGATGTAAAAGCAAAAAAGAAAATAGCAATGGCAACGAAAGTTGTTCCCCAATGCCCAACTGCGGATGATAATGCGCGTTGAGTCAATTCAATCCCACTGATAGCCGTGACATTTTCATTAAGGATACCTGAAGAAAGGATAATGATTGCAGTAGCACTACAAATGGCGATCGTATCCATAAATACCCCTAACATCTGCACATATCCCTGAGAAGCAGGATGTGGAGGATATGGAGATGCAGAAGCCGCTGCATTTGGTGCAGAACCCATTCCCGCTTCATTCGAGAACAATCCCCTTTGAACCCCTTGCAGCATAGCTTGGGAAACACCATATCCCAATGTTCCTGCTATCGCTTCCTGAAGACCAAAGGCACTCTTAATAATTAATGCAAATACATCAGGAATACGTTCAATATTGTGGCCAACAACCCATAATGCCAATAATAAATAAGCCCCCGCCATAAATGGCACAACGAATTCAGCAACTCGTGCAATTGAACGCAATCCGCCGAAAATAATCATGCCACTAATGATGACTAAAACAATACCGACATACAAGGGTTTAATATCGAAGGCAAAGGAAGCCGCTTCCGCAATTGAATTTGCCTGAACGGCATTGAATACAAGACCAAACGCGATAATAAGGAAAACAGAAAACAATATTCCCATCCATCGCTGCTTCAACCCTTTCTCCATATAATAGGCCGGGCCACCACGATAATTTCCTTGATCGTCTTTCGTCTTGTACAACTGGGCAAGCGTGCTTTCCACAAAAGAAGTTGCCATACCAATAAATGCAACAACCCACATCCAAAAAATAGCCCCCGGTCCACCAGCGGTTATCGCAATTGCAACCCCAGCAAGATTACCTGTTCCTACACGTGCCGCAAGGCTGGTACATAAAGCCTGAAAAGATGAGATACCTGAACTGTCTGATTTATTACTATGTTTCAGAACTGAAAACATATGACCAAAATGACGAAGCTGTATGAAACCAGAACGTAGTGTGAAGTAAAGGCCAACCCCCAAAAGCAAGTATATTAATACGTAGTCCCAAAGAATGCTGTTAATGCTGTTAATCAGATCCATCAAGATATTTTCCCCTTAGTCGTTAGCAAACATTAGCTGACCATAAATGTAGTATCCATAGAGAATTTATTGTGCTTAATATTCTTTATAATTAACAAGTAACACAATTCTGTGCATGAAACACAGAGATACTAGCCAGTAAAACGGAAAGAATGTAACACAATATCTATTTCAATGGGTAACTTTTAATGAATTTTTTACATTTACTTTAGCAATTATGAACATTTACATTAAGTTACATAAGGTTCCCGTAGCCCGATTTTAAGCCTCTTAATCACAATTCCCGATTGATAAACCACCCATCTTGGTACTCTCAAAGATATTTAATGCACACATATTAATCAACAATTTATATGCAAAATAACAACAATCAACAAACAAAGGAGAAAGCTTTTTAAAACATAATGTAATACAAAGCTCCCATAATAATATGCTTTCATTGATGCCTGTTACTCCCCTCAGCCGTACAATTCACTGTTTATTCTTAACTCACTCCATACTTCCATTCTACCCGCGTAGCTATAAGTCATTCATTAAAAACACTAAAATAATTACAAAATTTAATATTGAAATCTCTTGAATTTGCGAAAACATATAGCAATATTTTTCTTCAAATGAGATTATTAAATTTTAATGCTGTGATAATTGGAAAAAGCCACCATTACATATTAAGATTTTCAATTGTTATTTTTACATTGGAAACAAAAACAACAAATTAGTAAGATATTAATATTCCACTATCTGGCCATCAGATAATCTGCTAGTGAGGTTATGATTGATGTTAGAAAGAAAAAGAAAAAATCCAGCGGACAATATTCTGCCAAAACGGGTATATAGAGGGAAGTCGAAATATGAGTATCATCCAGCAACAGGCGGTTCTATCTCTATTTGCTGCTTAAATTCACCATTATCTGTTATCTGGAAAGAATACAACAAAATTGTAGAAAAAATTGAAAAAAACAGTACATAGAGCTTGATATATGTCAAAATTAATAAGACGGGAGTTTCTACTCCCGTTAACTTTGTCTATTTTCAAATTAAAAACAAAAAAAGTATCGTATTCAAGCTATCATTTATAAAATAACTGTCTATCTTCACTCGAATAAATTTTATTAATTACAGTAAAACCCACCTATATTATGAAATATTTCTCGCCAGCTTATTCCAATAATCATATCTTTTAAAACCCAACAAAATATAAGAAAAAATAATAATTAAGATTAAACTCCATTCCTCCTGGTTCTATTTCCTCAGCATAATCTTCTTGATTTATCCCTTCTTCATCAACACCATCGACTTTTGAAATCCATGCTACGATATAAATTTCTATTCTCAACTTCTGCTATCAGCACATTGAAGCAAAACACGAATCAATGAGGTATTGACTATGCTTATAGATAAGAAAATAAAGTTTTCCGTGCTCTCAACTTTGCTCACTCTATTTTTATCACATACAACCTTTGCGAAAGATGGGGCATTGATTAATTTACCTGATAAAAAAATTGCGGTTATCTCAGCCGGTGACTTGGAAAGTGCATCAATTGGTAGTTATTCTATTGCCGTTTTCAAGGATCAGGAGTTAACAGATTTTAGTACTGGTGCAATTTTTTCCCGTAATGGTTCGCTGTTCGAAGATAATGGTAAACCAAGAGTCATGTTTGCAGACATTGATGGTGATGGAGCCAAAGAGCTAATTGTCGCCAAACTCACCGCAGGTTCAGGAAACTATCTTGAAGTTGATGCACTCAAAGTTACTGATAAAAATGTCAAATTACTCACCCGCATCAATACTGATAGCAAAAATGATCTCATTAAATTACTCCGCATCCATTGTAAAAAAGAACGATGTGCAGAGCAGAAACACTGATCATGCTCGAATCAATACGCACTGTCACCATAAAGATGCAAGGCAAACGATGGATAATGTACTATTGTTAATGTTATCGCTACTATCACGGTATAGCTGATAAAGGGGAATTTATGAAACGTTTTTTATTACCACTTTTTTTGATTCCATGCTCATTCTT
Source organism: Xenorhabdus siamensis (assembly GCF_037996745.1). NCBI lineage: Bacteria > Pseudomonadati > Pseudomonadota > Gammaproteobacteria > Enterobacterales > Morganellaceae > Xenorhabdus > Xenorhabdus siamensis. Next base: position 43,126 of record NZ_JBBMXE010000019.1, on the reverse strand, counting down.
CTCTTATGCCGCACAGGCAAATGTAGATAAGATCGCAGAAACTTATTGTGATTTGTTTGGTAAGGCTTCTGTTGAGGCATTCAAAACTAATGACTCACCAGATGTAATAGCCCAAAAAAGCCTTAATTTGCTACACAAAAGAGGATTAAACCTTAAAGAAATTCATTCCAATAAAGATGAATTCGTTGCATCAATCAAACAAACAGTTATTGGAGTCAGAAAGAATAAGCAAACGTTCCCAACGAGCCGCCACTTTGACGAATCGCTCGTTAAATCAGTCGAAAGCTGCAAGATCCAAACAAAACATGCCTTATCTCAGCATTCCCGCTAATAAGCTTTGGAGCGACGAATTTTCGTCGCTCTCTGAGTATTTACTTTTGGAATAACAATCGCGAGAAAAATTGTATTGAGGTTAGTTGATATTTATAAGTACGGCCTGCGAATCATATTCCCAGTATTATGAAAATTGCTACTAGCTTGTATGAATTTATTAAACAGTGAATTCAATAATAATTACATTTGTGAAAGCAAATTCTTAGTCAGTCCCATTCACTGTTTTGAAGAACAACCCTATAACCATCTATATCTTCAAAAGTTTTTCCAACTACATCCCAATAATTATTGTACGATGGAACCTCTTTAAAACCTGCATCTATCATACGTTGACAACATTGTTCCCAAACACTCTTTTCACTGAAATAAAAAACCAGCAGATTATCTTTTGTTGGGGCGCGCCCAACTGTAGTTCCATGGTGATGAGTAAATTCTAAATGATAATTATGTTTTTCGTGCCCAATTATAGAACCGTCAAAATCATTATGCCCCTGAAATTCACCTAATAATTTAAAGCCTAAACCATTAACATACATATCAGTAATAACTTTAAGATTATCAGTGGGCCTGGCAACTCTTAATACCGCTGATTTTGGGATCATTACATTCTCCTTATGACTTGATTTAAAATATTTATATATTTTATTTTCAACCTGATGATTATTTTTACTTTGAAAGTATATATAATTAAACCGCTCACCAATAAATTAAAATATATTTCCTACTTTTTTCGTTAATGAATGTGCACACTCTAAAAACTTAAGTTAACTTGAGGTCAAGTCATATTTCCATACATTTCATAATTAATTTTATTACTCACTGAAAGCCACGCCTACAGGATGTAGTTTTCAATGAATAATAAAAAACGGGAACTATTAAGCCCCCGTTATCTATTTTATTAAGTAATCAATTACATATGGGAGATAATTGCATCACCGAATTCGCTACATTTCAGCAGTTTAGCACCTTCCATCAGGCGTTCGAAATCATAAGTTACTGTCTTGGCGGCAATCGCACCTTCCATTCCTTTAACAATTAAGTCAGCAGCTTCGAACCATCCCATATGACGCAGCATCATCTCAGCAGAGAGGATGACTGAGCCTGGGTTTACTTTATCCTGGCCTGCATATTTAGGTGCTGTGCCATGTGTTGCTTCGAACAGAGCACACTCATCACCAATATTTGCACCAGGAGCAATACCAATACCACCTACTTGTGCCGCCAGCGCATCAGAAATGTAGTCACCATTCAAGTTCATACAAGCGATAACGTCATACTCAGCAGGACGCAACAGGATCTGTTGCAAGAATGCGTCTGCAATTACGTCCTTGATAATAATATCTTTACCGGCTTTAGGGTTCTTGATCTTCACCCACGGGCCACCATCCAGCAGCTCACCACCAAATTCAGTACGTGCTAATTCATAACCCCAATCCTTAAAGGCGCCTTCGGTAAATTTCATGATGTTGCCTTTATGAACCAAAGTCACTGATTCACGGTCATTATCAATTGCATATTCAATCGCAGAACGCACCAAACGTTTAGTGCCTTCTTCTGAGCATGGTTTCACACCAATACCACACTGCTGAGGGAAGCGGATTTTAGAAACACCCATTTCGTTCTGCAAGAATTTGATGACCTTATCAGCTTCCGCAGATCCTGCTTTCCATTCAATACCGGCATAAATATCTTCCGCGTTCTCACGGAAAATAACCATGTCAGTTAATTCAGGCTGTTTAACAGGGCTTGGTGTACCTTGATAGTAACGAACCGGACGCAGACAGACGTACAAATCTAACTGTTGACGCAATGCAACATTTAGAGAACGAATGCCGCCGCCAACCGGGGTTGTCAGAGGACCTTTGATTGCAACACGATATTCACGGATTAGATCCAGAGTTTCATCCGGTAACCAAACATCTTTACCGTAAACATGGGTAGATTTTTCTCCTGTATAGATTTCCATCCAGGAAATTTTGCGCTCACCGCGATACGCTTTCTGAACCGCAGCATCAACAACTTTCAGCATGACCGGCGTTACATCAACACCAATACCATCCCCTTCGATATAAGGGATTACCGGGTTATTCGGAACATTTAATTTACCTTTGGTATCAAAAGTAATTTTTTCACCTTCCGCCGGAACAACTACTTTGCTTTCCATTAACCTCTCCTTTCAAGTAAGCGCAATGCCTTGTTAATTTTTTGTAAGGGACGTGTCAATATTACTTGAATATTCTGCAAACGCCAATGGGCGCAGATTTCAGGTATAATATCCCCTTCATTTTGAGCAATAACTTATCATGACAAATTTCTCTATTAAAAAACGCAAACTTAATCGATTCAGTCAAAGAAAAAATAGCGCTCCCTCAAAAAGAATTACTGGTCCCCGTCGAGTGTTGATATTTAATAAACCTTATGATGTTCTTCCCCAATTCACAGACGAGACGGGCAGAACAACATTAAAAAATTTTATTCCTTTTAATGACGTTTATGCAGCGGGTCGTCTGGATCGTGATAGTGAAGGGTTGTTGGTTTTAACTAATGATGGAAAATTACAGGCTAAATTAACGCAGCCCAGAAAAAAAACGGCCAAAGTTTATTATGTTCAAGTAGAAGGAATACCCGATGAAGCCGCACTTAACAAGCTGCGCAACGGTATTATTCTAAAAGATGGTCCAACACTTCCTGCTGGAGCGGAATTAGTAGAGGAACCCGTCTGGCTTTGGCAACGCACACCACCAATTCGGGAAAGAAAAAGCATCCCAGTGAGCTGGCTGAAAATTACGCTTTTTGAAGGTCGTAATCGCCAGGTACGTAGAATGACAGCCCATATTGGTTTTCCAACATTACGTCTTATCCGCTTCAGTATGGGTTCATTACAGTTGGGGGATCTGTCCCCTGGAGAATGGAGGGAAATTGATTTTGTTTAGTCCACATATCACTGTTGCCTGCATAGTACATGCAAAAGATCAATTCTTAGTTGTTGAAGAGCTTATCAATGGTAAACCTTTCTGGAATCAGCCTGCCGGTCATCTTGAAGCTGATGAAACATTACTGGAAGCTGCTGAACGCGAATTATGGGAAGAAACCGGTATTCGTGCTAAACCACAGGCATTACTGAAATTACATCAATGGGTCGCTCCTGATGGAACACCTTTTATTCGTTTTTTGTTTCTGATTGAATTGGAAAAGACCGTGAATACGGCTCCCCAGGACAGTGATATTCATTGCTGTCATTGGCTCAGCGCAGAAGAAATCATCAATAGTTCACAACTACGCTCACCGCTGGTAGCTGAAAGTGTACGGAGTTATTTAAAAAATAAGGCTTATCCATTAACAATATTGGATAGCTATGGGCCACCTTTTGCCAAATAGTTTCTTATTCAATGGAAAGTAAATCACAAGGGCGTAAAGACGTTTGGTGCACCTTGCCTGCCAACGTGCTACAGTATTACGTTTATGTTTTTCCGCAGTGAGATATATCCATGTCAGATAACAGCCAGAAAAAAGTCATCGTCGGGATGTCCGGTGGTGTTGATTCATCCGTTTCCGCTTACTTACTGCAAAAGCAGGGTTATCAGGTAGCTGGCCTGTTTATGAAAAACTGGGAAGAAGATGACGATGAAGAATATTGCTCAGCCGCCGCTGACCTTAACGATGCTCAGGCAGTGTGTGACAAACTGGGCATTGATCTACACACCATCAATTTTGCAGCCGAGTATTGGGATAATGTATTTGAACATTTTCTTGCTGAATACAAAGCAGGCAGAACTCCAAACCCAGATATACTCTGCAATAAAGAAATTAAGTTCAAGGCATTCTTAGAATTTGCCGCAGAAGACTTAGGTGCTGATTACATTGCAACTGGTCATTACGTCCGGCGTCGGGATGTGGATGGTATCAGCCAATTACTTCGTGGCCTTGATGGCAATAAAGATCAAAGCTATTTCTTATATACCCTGAGTCACCAGCAGGTTGCAAAAAGTTTATTTCCAGTCGGGGAACTTGAGAAACCTGAAGTTCGCCGCATTGCCGAAGAGATAGGACTGGTCACAGCAAAGAAAAAAGATTCCACAGGTATCTGTTTTATTGGTGAGCGTAAGTTCCGTGAGTTTCTAGGACGTTATCTGCCAGCCCAACCCGGCCAAATTGTTACCGTTGATGGACAAACTATCGGGCAACATACTGGCCTGATGTACCATACACTCGGTCAGCGCAAAGGGTTGGGTATCGGAGGAACGAAAAATGGCAATGAAGATCCCTGGTATGTTGTTGATAAAGATGTTGAAAATAATACGCTGATTGTTGCTCAGGGGCATGAGCATCCCCGTCTGATGTCTGTCGGCTTAATTGCACAACAACTTCATTGGGTTGATCGCCAGCCATTGAAAACAGAAATCCGCTGCGTGGTAAAAACACGCTATCGTCAGCAGGATATCCCTTGTACCGTCATTCCCTTGAGTGAAGATAAAATTGAGGTTCATTTTGATAGCCCCGTTGTCGCTGTCACCCCCGGTCAATCAGTTGTATTTTATCAGGGAGAAATTTGTCTCGGCGGTGGTGTGATAGAACAACGTATACAGGAGTAATCGTGGCCAAAAATTATTACGACATTACATTAGCTCTGGCAGGTATCTGCCAGTCAGCTCGCCTAGTACAACAACTGGCCCACGAAGGGCAATGTGATGCCAGTGCTTTTGAAATAACACTCAACAGTATCCTGAACATGAGTCCGACTTCCACATTGGATGTCTTTGGCAATGAAACTCGCAATCTGCGCGTTGGCCTTGATGCTGTTATGGGGATGCTCAATGGCACAAACAGCGGTGTTTCCGCTGAGCTTACCCGCTACGTTTTAAGCATAATGGCACTGGAACGTCGCCTAAGCAAAAATTCATCAGCAACCAATGAACTGACTAAGCGTATCTCTCAGCTAGAACGCCAACAGGCGTACTTTGAGCCTATGTCTGAAGGTATGCTCAATGCTCTCGCTGGCATTTATGTCGATGTTATCAGCCCATTGGGGCCACGAATTCAGGTTATGGGTTCTCCTGATGTCTTGCGCAATACGTTAGTTCAGGCAAAAGTCCGTGCTGCATTACTAGCAGGTATTCGTAGCGCCGTATTATGGCAACAAGTAGGCGGTAGTCGTCTGCAATTTATGTTTTCACGTCAGCGCCTGATCCGACAGGCAAAAGACATTCTTGCTCGTTGTTAAATAAATCGTTAAATAAGATCCGGGAGTTTCTACTAATGGAATTATCCTCACTGACCGCTGTTTCTCCTATTGATGGCCGTTACGGCGATAAAGTTAGCGCACTGCGCGCTATTTTTAGTGAGTTCGGCTTACTGAAATTCCGCGTGCAGGTTGAAGTACGTTGGCTACAAAAACTGGCTGCCACAACAGAAATCGCAGAAGTCCCTGCTTTTGATGCAAACGCAAACGCTTACCTTGATGAAATCGTTGTAAATTTTAATGAACAGGACGCATTACGTATCAAGGAAATTGAACGTACCACTAACCATGATGTCAAAGCCGTTGAATACTTTCTAAAAGAAAAAGTAGCTCACATTCCTGCTTTACATCAGGTTGCTGAATTTATTCACTTTGCCTGCACCTCAGAAGATATCAATAATCTGTCATATGCATTGATGCTTAAAACTGCCCGTGAGGAAGTACTGCTACCACAATGGCGTCAGTTGATCGATACGATTAAACACATGGCTCATGATTACCGTGACTTACCTTTGTTATCACGTACACACGGGCAACCTGCGACACCTTCCACTGTTGGTAAAGAATTTGCGAATGTGGCTTACCGCATGGAACGTCAGTTCCGTCAACTCAGTCAAATTGAAATTCTGGGTAAAATCAACGGCGCTGTCGGCAACTATAATGCCCATCTGTCAGCCTATCCTGAGGTTAATTGGCTCCAGTTTAGTGAATCATTCGTGACTTCTCTGGGTATTCAGTGGAATCCATATACTACTCAGATTGAACCACATGATTACATTGCCGAACTATTTGATTGTATCGCGCGTTTCAATACTATCCTGATTGATTTCGATCGCGATATCTGGGGTTATATTGCCCTTAACCATTTCAAGCAAAAAACCGTCGCTGGCGAAATTGGCTCCTCCACCATGCCACACAAAGTCAATCCAATTGATTTTGAAAATTCTGAAGGAAACCTGGGGTTGGCAAATGCAGTATTTGGCCATCTTGCCAGCAAGCTTCCGGTTTCACGTTGGCAACGTGATCTGACTGATTCCACAGTATTACGTAATCTGGGAGTTGGTCTGGGATATACATTAATCGCGTATCAATCTACCATGAAAGGTCTGAGTAAGTTGGAAGTCAACGAGCAACACCTGTTGGATGAATTGGATCAGAATTGGGAAGTTTTGGCAGAACCAATTCAGACTGTTATGCGTCGTTATGGTATTGAGAAACCTTATGAAAAATTAAAAGAATTAACACGTGGTAAACGTGTTGATGCAGAGGGAATGAAAAGTTTTATTGATAACCTTGAACTTCCTGAAGAAGAAAAAATACGTCTTAAATCTATGACCCCTGCAAATTATATCGGCTATGCTGAATTACTGGTCAATAAATTAAAATAAAGCGCTTTTATTTATATAATTGTGAACGGGGAAATTCCCGTTCACGTATTGCAAAATAGTCAAATCTTATATGAAATATAAATAAGTTGTAAAGTTATAAGCTATTATTGAATCAACTTATTGTTTTTGACAATTCATTCATTAACATACCAACAATAGACTGATTAGTTACTATAGTTGGTTTAATCTTAACAGTATATCTATAATCTATTTAAATCCACTGATTAATTTGACTATCTGGCTATTTAAGATTTATTTGATAAATTTTACTGGTTAGCATAAGGAATCATTATGCGAATATTAATAGTTGAAGATAATGCGTTACTTCGCCATCACTTAAAAGTACAGCTCCGGGATATTGGCCATCAGGTTGATGCTGCCGAAGATACAAAAGAGGCAGATTATTACCTGAAAGAAAACCATCCTGATGTCGCAATCATTGATCTGGGATTACCAGGAGAAGATGGTTTGAGTTTAATTAAACGCTGGCGTAGCGATCATATTAATATCCCCATTCTCATTCTCACTGCCCGTGAAAGCTGGCAAGAAAAAGTGACTGTGTTGAACGCCGGAGCAGATGATTACGTTACCAAGCCTTTCCAGCTAGAGGAAATTAATGCACGTATACAAGCCCTGATGCGTCGTAATAGCGGATTAGCATCTCAAGTTGCCGAATTACCACCGTTTTTAATCGATCTCTCACGTAAGGAGTTTTCTGTTAATGGTAAAAAGATAAAATTGACCGCCTTCGAATATACGATTATTGAAACCTTGATGCGTAATAATGGTAAAGTTGTCAGTAAGGAACTATTGATGAGGCAGTTGTATCCTGACGCTGAATTACGTGAAAGTCATACAATTGATGTATTAATGGGGCGTTTAAGAAAAAAAATACTGAACGAATGGCCGGATGAGGTTATTGTTACTGTCCGTGGCCAAGGCTATCGTTTTGATGTGAAATAGCGTAATGTTTAAATTACCGGGAAAGCATGTCTCTCTGAGAACACGATTTCTCATGGCGACGACAGTTATTATTCTCGCATTGACTTTGCCATATGGGATTGTCGCCATTGTCGGGTATTTAATGCGTTTAGATAATGATACTTATGCTATACTCAGTAACCAGAGTAATTTATTTTATTCCCTTGCCAGATGGAAAGAAAATAAGCTGGATATTCTTTTACCTGTAAACTTCCACACAGATAATCGCTCATTAACCCTGATTTATGACGATAAAAATAAAATTCTCTGGCGTCAGCATTACGCACCAGAACTTGAAAAAAGAATCCCCTCTAGCTGGCTAAAAAAGAATGGCTTATATGAACTAGAGGCTTATTATGCAGATATAAATTCTAAACTATATTCTGAGTCAGACAATAAACACACAACAAATAACCATGCTGACACCAATAAGAAGAACAATATCAGCAAAAAAAACAAGAGTGGCAATAACAATAAGGTTATTACCAATAGTGATAACATAGATGAGAAAGAGCTATTAACTTATTCCGTTGCTATCAATATTTATCCGGCCACTGATACTCTCCCTGCAATGACCATTGCTGTTATCAATACCCTTCCACAGAATATACTACCGTCAGAAAAAATCTGGGAATGGTTTGGATATGTATTGATTGCCAATCTGATTTTAGTTGCTCCATTGATCTGGCTTGCGGCTGACTGGAGCTTACGTCCGATTAAGTCGTTAATCTTTCAAATAAGCTCTCTGGAAAAAGGTGAACGTGAAGAATTAGACGAAAACCCCCCATCCGAATTAAAAGGTTTGATTAAGAACTTGAATGCATTATTGGACAATGAGCGTCAGCGTTATACGAAGTATCGAACAACCTTATCTGATTTGACACATAGCCTGAAAACTCCCCTGGCGGTGCTGCAATCCACACTCCGTTCCCTTCGCTCAAGTGAACAGATGTCCATTGAACAAGCTGAGCCAATCATGCTTGAACAAATTGACCGGATTTCCCAACAAATTGGTTATTACTTACATCGAGCCAATATATACAACGATCATAACCTCATTCTAAAAAAAGTTTTTTCAGTTCCAACCTTACTCGATAGTCTTATCAATGCATTAACAAAAGTTTATCAACACAAAGGTGTCAACATCACTTTAGATATTTCCCCTGAACTGACTTGGTTAGGTGAAAAAAATGATTTTTTAGAAGTCATTGGGAATATTTTGGAGAATGCCTGTAAATATTGTCTGGAGTTTGTCGAAGTAACTGCTCTGACAGGTGAAAATTTCATTACCATTATTATCGATGATGATGGGCCAGGTGTTCCTCCCGATAAACGCAGTATCGTTTTCGAACGTGGACTAAGAGCAGATACATTACGTCCGGGACAAGGATTGGGGTTATCAATCGCCTCAGAAATTGTGGAACAATATGATGGTAATATCAGCATTAGCAATAGCCATTTGGCAGGTGCCAGAGTGAGTGTAACCTTCCGAAACCAACGGATAGCGAGCAATGCTTCCTGACAACCCTCATTAACAACTCATGTTTAATGGGAGCAGGCTCGAAATATTTCATCCCAATCTGATAACTCGATTGACTATCCGTTATAATAACCAAAAATTTTCTTGTCACTCAGGATATCACCATGAATTATCAGCTGAATCTGGACTGGCAGACGTTTTTGCAGAATCATTGGCAAAAACGACCACTGCTGATCAAACAGGGTTTCCAGCAATTTATCGACCCACTTTCGCCCGATGAACTGGCTGGATTGGCAATGGAAAACGAAATCGATAGCCGTTTAGTCAGCCAGAAAAACAGTCGCTGGGAAGTTTCTCATGGGCCATTTGAAAGCTATGACCATCTGAGCGATAAAAATTGGTCACTACTCGTACAAGCCGTTAATCATTGGCATCACCCCTCCTCTGCACTGATGAAACCATTCCGTGTACTTTCAGACTGGCGGATGGATGATTTGATGGTTTCTTTCTCTGTTCCGGGCGGCGGTGTCGGCCCTCATCTTGATCAATATGATGTATTTATCATCCAAGGGCAAGGTCGCAGACGCTGGCGTGTTGGCGACAAGATCCCGATGAAACAACATTGTCCACATCCCGATTTATTACAAGTTGAACCTTTTGAAGCCATTATTGATGAAGAAATGCTGCCAGGAGATATCCTTTATATTCCACCTGGTTATCCACACGAAGGTTATTCCATTGAAGATTCACTAAATTATTCTGTAGGCTTCCGCGCCCCGAATGCCCGTGAATTATTTAGTGGTTTTGCCGACTATATTCTGGCAAATGAGTTAGGAAGCCACCGTTATAGTGATCCTGAACTGACATTCCGTGATAACCCCGCGCTCATTCAGGAAAAAGAACTGACCACCTTGCGTGCCATGATGCAGGATTTACTGGATCAACCTGAAACATTCCAAAACTGGTTTGGCGAGTTTATCTCTCAGTCACGTCATGAACTGGATATTGCTCCACCAGAACCCCCCTATGAAAGTGACGAAATCTATGAATTACTCAAACAAGGTGAAAGCCTGACTCGTCTGAGCGGATTACGTGCTTTGCGTGTCGGTGATAAATGTTTCGTTAATGGCGAACAGATGGATACACCTCATTTGCAAGCGGCTGATGCGCTTTGCCAATATGATCGTGTCAATGCTGATATTCTGGGCGATGCCATTGATGATGTATGCTTTATCAGCTTGCTTACCGCTTTAGTTAATAGTGGTTATTGGTACTTTGATGATTAACCGATCAATGACTAAATCAAATTTTAAGTTTTATTAAAGCCGTATCGGTGAAAAAGCAGAACCAGTGAGTGCCCCAGTCACATCGCTAACAATGTGGCTGGGGAGCATGGCTGAATATCGCTAAAGATGTGTAACTGAGAAAAGATCAATCTATCTGCTGGAGTAGTGATTGAATATATTGAGTGACTATTTGGCTGGCATTACCATAGAGTTTTTCATCAAACATACTTTCAACCTGACTAGGCTCTAAATTCAGCTCAACAGTATGTGCACCGGATAACTTCGCTTCATGCACAAAACCTGCCGCGGGATAAACGTGACCGGAAGTACCAATAGCAATAAAAATATCTGCCTTAGCCAAAGCAGAATAAATCTGCTCCATTCCTAGTGGCATTTCCCCAAACCACACAACATGGGGACGCAGTAACGAGGGAAATTGACAGCAATGACAGCGATCTTCCATAGACAGTTTCGATGTCCACTCAATAACCTGCCCAGATTGACAGCAACGGACTTTCAGGAGTTCACCATGCATATGAATAATACGCTGGCTTCCCGCTCGTTCATGCAAGTTATCAATATTTTGCGTCACTAACAGAAAGTTATCACCCAGTTCTTGCTCAAGTTTTGCCAAAGCGTAATGTGCAGCATTGGGCTGGATTTCCGGCTGTTGTAGCTGCTCTCGACGTGCATTATAAAATTCCTGAACTAATTCAGGATCACGTTTAAACCCTTCAGGTGTAGCAATATCTTCAACACGGTGCTCTTCCCATAAACCATCAGAAGAGCGAAAAGTTCTGATCCCTGACTCAGCGGAAATACCCGCTCCAGTCAGTACCACCACATGGGGATTTTTTATTTTATTTGCCAAGCGAATATCCCTGTAAAAAATTTGCCTATGAAATCGCTGACGCCGCAGTCGCCTAATCTTACAGAATTTACTGAGCCGATGAATAACACGCATATGACCATCTCCTTAAACTACTCCTTTTTGAAGACCAGTGACTTTTTAAGATCAGTTTCTTTAGGAACATTTCCTCAGTATCTGTGAATTTTACTGCTGTTCCATCCGGGACATGTTCAAGCCATCTTTTCTGCTCAGTTAACTCCGTAAGATAACGCGCTTAGGTAATAGTTGATACTCTGGAATATTATTGACCACTCAAAATCCGCGCTGGATCAAGTTTACTGGCCCGACGAGCAGGATACCAACTGGCTAACAAGCTCAAGATAAGAGCTGTTGACAACACATAGACAATATCCATGGCATGTAACTCTGACGGCAAAAAATCAATAAAATAGATATCCCCGGAAAGGAATTGATGCCCGAACAATCTCTCCATCCCTTTAATGATAGCCGTCAAATTAAGCGATGTGAAAATTCCGACAATGACGCCAATGATACTACCAACCATACCAGTCAGTAATCCATACCATAAAAAGATCGCCCTGATATGACCATCTTTGGCACCCAATGTACGCAGGATAGCGATATCACTGCTTTTATCTTTGACAGCCATAATCAGCGTTGAAACGATATTAAAACAAGCCACCCCAATAACCAGGATCATAGCCAGATACATGATGCCACGTATCATCTGAATATCGTTATACATGTAACCGTAATCTTTGATCCATGTACTGATATAAACATATCTTCCTGTTGCTTTACCTGCATCCAAAACTCGCTGTTCTGCGGCAAAAACATTGTCAGCTTTGATAGCAATGCCGGTAATACCATCACCATAATCCAGATATTGTTGCGCATCAGATAATGGAACCAAAGCTAAACGATGATCCAATAAGCCACTCAACTGAAAAATTCCGGCAACCTGTAAACGGAGCCGTTTAGGTTGTAATAATTTCAGACTCGGATCGCTATTAGGTATCATGACTGTTAACCAATCACCTTTCTTCACATTTAGTGAACTTGCTACTCCTTGCCCTAAAATCACCTGATGTTTTCCCGCCTGAAATGTTTGCCAAGATCCGTTGCTAACAAATTGAGGCAAAGCACTGACATCGGGCTCAGTGGAAGGTTCTACTCCACGTACTTGAACAGCATGGAGTTTATCACCTCGCTCCATCAACCCGGTAAATTCGATGTAAGGTGATGCTCCTACAATACCCGGTGTTCGTTTTACTTGTTCAAGTGCTTGTTCCCAATGCTGAAAAGGTTGTTCCACTGCAAAAATTTGCCCATGTGGTACAACAGAAAGTACCCGGTTTTTCAATTCACGTTCAAAACCATTCATAGCACTCAATCCGATAATCAACACCGCAACACCGAGCATAATTCCCATTGTCGAAATAATTGAGATGAGAGAAACCATCCCCGCATAACGACGACCCCGGCTGAAACGTAATGCAGTGAACAATGCAAGAGGCAGATTTGCCATTACATTTCCCCCATTAGGGTTAATTCATCCTGTAAATATCCGTCGCGCATTTCTACCTGACGAGCCAATCGGTCAGCCAATTTCAGATCATGAGTTACTACCAAAAATGCCGTACCTTGCCGTTGATTCAGTTCTTTCAAAAGCTCAAAGATACTGTCAGCATTACGTTGATCAAGGTTGCCTGTCGGTTCATCTGCCAGCACTAATGAGGGTTCATTGACTAATGCACGGGCAATGGCAACTCTTTGACGTTCTCCTCCTGATAATTCAGAAGGCCGGTGGTGTGCCCGATTGTCCAATCCCACTGCCGCCAACATGTCCAATGCCTTTTGTTGAGCCTGACGTTTTTTACCTCCGATAAGTAATGGCATAGCGACATTTTCTAGTGCATTGAAATCAGGTAGCAGATGATGAAACTGGTAAATAAAACCAATTTCACTGTTCCGTAATTGCGCTCGTCTGGAAGCAGACATCTTATTAAGAGATTTTCCCTTGAAAATAACTTCACCAGCGGTCGGTGAATCCAATCCACCAAGTAAGTGCAACAGAGTACTTTTGCCAGAACCAGAGCTCCCGACAATTGCCATCATTTCTCCCTGTTGCATAGAAAAAGTGACGTTTTTTAATACCTCGGTAGAAACCTGCCCTTCCTGATATTTTTTGCACAAATGATGACATAACAATAAAGGTTGGTTACTCATAACGTAAAGCCTCAGCAGGTTGGATGGCAGCCGCGCGCCAGGAAGGGTATAAAGTTGATAGCAACGAGATAAACATGGCAATAATGGCTATTATTACCACTTGAACAGGTTCAATGGCGACAGGTAACTGCACACCTTCAGTCATCAGGCCGATAACGGGCATTAAATTATTTAACTGACTGGAAAGCAGTATTCCCAATCCCGTTCCCAGTAAAGCACCCATGATACCCGCTCCTGCTCCCTGGATCATAAAAATAGTCATTATCTGACGACGGGTCAGCCCTTGTGTCTGCAAAATAGCAATCTCTCCTTGTTTTTCCATCACCAATAAAGAGAGGGAAGTAATAATATTGAAAGCAGCAACTGCAATGATCAGGCTAAGCAATAATCCCATCATATTTTTTTCCATTCGCACAGCCTGAAAAAACTCGCCTTTACGTTCACGCCAATCTTTCCAGATTAAATCTTTTGGCAGTGGTTGCTGACTCAGTTCATCTACTTTTAATGGCTCATTGAGGTACAAACGCCAGCCCGTAATATTATTAACGGGATAACGTAAAAGACGAGCTGCATCTTGCTGATTAACCAACATTTCTGTGTCATCAACTTCACTGTTAGCAAAGAATGTTCCAGCCACCGTAAATAAACGCTGACTGGGTATCCTCCCCATTGGAGTTAGTTGACTGGCACTCGGCACAATAACACGAATTTGATCTCCCCGTTTTACTCCCAATCTTGCCGCCAATTTTTCCCCTAAGATCACGGAATAACGACCAGGCTGTAATTGGCTAGGGTCAACATTGACCGTATATTTTGCCAATGGAGTATATTCACCTGGCATAATGCCCAACATCACTCCGACACCCACATTACGGGCACTTTGCAGCACAACATCCCCCTGAACAATCGGCTCGATACGGGTAACCCCTTTTAATCCTGAAAGTTGGCTATCAGGGTATTCAACAGGATTAATTGAACCTTTTTCTGAAGTAATGATTGCCTGAGGCATAAAACCCAAAATACTGGCTTCCAATGAACGCTCAAAACCGTTCATCACTGATAACACAGTAATTAATGCAGCCACTCCCAATGTGATGCCAATGGCTGATAACCAAGAAACAAAGCGGCCAAACTTATCGACCGCTCGTCCGCGCATATAGCGCAATCCGATAAATAATGAGACAGATTGAAACATGGAGTCCGCCATATCAAATAAATCTGTTTAAAAATAATAGATTAATAAATAAGATCATATTTCGCCTCTATTTTTTGAACATTTTACGTACAAGCCTAACATCCCTATAATTCATTTATTGCATATTATCACTGTTTGATTGAGGATTGCTTATCACCTCTCCAAGTTGGAGATAAAAATGGTCAAATTTTAACTTATAAATTAATTTCTTCATTTTGAGACATTATTGATGACCGGGCATACAAATTATTTATAAATATATGAACATTATCACTCTTAGGAATTCAAACCAAGGAATACTGGACAAGTATCTAAATCATTTACATTCATAAGGGGACAACCACTTCATAATAAATAGACCTCATTTCGGTTTCACTCCCTTATAAAAAACTTTAATCTATTTATAACCCTTAGAAATTTTCTGCCCTTCTTTATTTATATTGACTGCATTCGGAAATTAACTAATCGATGAATGATTTCAAAAATATATATTTATATTTTCAATAAAAGTTAAGCATTAAACCTAAAACTTTTACCAAACATTCTCTTAAAAAATCAACATACAAAACGACTATGTTTTTAGATTGCCAGCTTCATTAAATATATCTTTAAAGTAAAAGCAATCACTTCTTCTGATAACAAATTTTTACCGTACATATAGGTATTATTTATGAATCTTATTTAAAATCCTTATAGATTTCATTGAATAATATTCATTTTTTTACAGTAATTGATTTTTTTCTTTCTACAGTCGATATACCCGACCGTTCATCAATCAAAACACCAAATCTGTCACGCTCCTGTTGCCAAAGCAAAGTGTTCAGGGATAATAAAGGGGAGTTGTACCTTCATGGAGCCATTCATACTTCGGTTCTGTGTTTTTTACTTTCTCTCAACCTTGCCTCTCAACCTGCCAGCGTATTTATTGTAAAGGCTACTGGGTTAAAAATGTGTTGGGAATGGACTGAATCTTAGAGAACACATTAAACGCTTATGTCAGCAAAATATCGTTATCAACTTCCTGAACGTCGCGGTGATATCCGCCAATTAGGCCACCTAATCGGCGCTGCTTGTGCCATAGAATGCGCCGAAATCATTGAACGTCACTCAGGGCTTGTTCTGCTTGTAACAAAAGATATGCAGAATGCCTTACGGTTACGTGATGAAATTCCACAATTCACCCATGCCCCAATAAACTTACTGTCAGATTGGGAAACATTGCCTTACGATAGTTTTTCACCCCACCAGGAAATCATTTCAAACCGTTTATCTACGCTGTATCAATTACCTTTCATGATGAAAGGTGTTCTTATCTTACCTGTGAATACATTAATGCAGCGGGTTTGCCCGCATGAATACCTCAGAGGGCATGCTTTGATCATGCATAAAGGGCAACGACTTTCCCGTGACAAATTACGTGCTGATCTGGAACAAGCCGGTTATCGCAGTGTGGATCAAGTGCTTGAGCATGGTGAATTTGCCACACGTGGCGCCCTGTTTGATCTCTTCCCTATGGGGAGTGAACACCCTTACCGTATCGATTTTTTTGATGATGAAATCGATAGCCTGCGCACTTTTGATGTGGACAGCCAACGTACACTCATGGAAGTAGATAAAATCAGTTTACTGCCTGCCCATGAATTCCCTACAGATAAAGAAGCTATCGAATTATTTCGCAGCCAATGGCGTGAGCAGTTTGAAGTTCGCCGTGATGCTGAACATATTTATCAACAAGTCAGTAAAAAAACACTACCGGCAGGTATTGAATACTGGCAGCCATTATTCTTTGAGCAACCTTTATCCACACTCTTTGATTACTTGCCAGAAAACACCCTGCTTATTACACAAGATCTAATGGCAACAGCCGAACGTTTTTGGCAGGACACAGGACAACGTTTTGAGAGCCGTAAAGTTGACCCAATGCGGCCATTATTGCCACCTGAACGAATTTGGCTTCCTGTCGATAAGCTATTCGCTGAATTGAAAAACTGGCCCCGCCTCCAAATCAGAAACGAAGAACTGCCACAAAAGGCCGGGAGTATCAATCTCGCTTACCAGCCTTTACCCGATATATCCGTTGCTGCGCATCAAAAAGCCCCTTTGGATAAAGTGCGCCGTTTTATAGAGCAATTTAACGGTAAGATCATTTTTTCAGTGGAAAGTGAAGGACGCCGGGAGTCTGTAAACGAATTACTATCGCGGATCAAAATTCACCCAATAAAAATACAACAGTTGGCGGATGCCAAGGAGCCGGGCTGTTTTTTAATGATCGGTGCAGCAGAACAAGGCTTCGTTGATGAGGAGAAAAAACTAGCCCTGATCTGTGAAAGCGATATGCTTGGTGAACGAGTGAGTCGCCGCCGTCAAGATCACCGTCGCACAATCAATACTGATACTTTGATCCGTAACCTTGCAGAATTGCGTCATGGTCAACCCGTTGTACACCTTGAACATGGTGTTGGACGCTACCAAGGGCTAACGACACTGGAAGCAGGCGGAATTAAGGCTGAATACCTCATCCTGACCTACTCCGGGGAGGACAAATTGTATGTCCCCGTCTCCTCCCTACACTTAATCAGTCGTTACGCTGGAGGAGCAGAGGAAAATGCGCCTCTGCACAAACTTGGTGGTGATGCCTGGAATAAAGCACGCCAGAAAGCAGCAGAAAAAGTCCGTGATGTCGCGGCTGAGTTACTGGATGTATATGCACGGCGTGCCATTAAGCCTGGTTTTGCGTTTAAGCACGATCGGGAGCAGTATCAACTGTTCTGCCAGAGTTTCCCGTTCGATACAACACCGGATCAAGAACAAGCCATCAATGCCGTATTAAGTGATATGTGTCAGCCCATCGCCATGGACAGGCTGGTATGTGGTGATGTTGGTTTCGGTAAGACAGAAGTGGCAATGCGTGCTGCTTTTACCGCTATCAATAATAATAAACAGGTCGCTGTTTTAGTTCCGACTACTCTACTGGCTCAACAGCATTATGACAATTTCCGCGATCGTTTTGCGAATTGGCCTGTACATATTGAAGTTATGTCCCGATTCCGCAGTGCTAAAGAACAGCAACAAGTTATAGATATGGCAGCAGAGGGGAAAGTCGATATTATCATCGGCACTCATAAACTGTTACAGAATGATCTCCGTTGGAAAGATCTGGGATTGTTGGTTGTTGATGAAGAACACCGTTTTGGTGTTCGTCACAAAGAGCGTATTAAAGCTATCCGCGCAAATGTTGATGTTCTGACTATGACAGCAACCCCTATTCCGCGAACACTCAATATGGCAATGAGTGGTATGCGAGATTTATCAATTATTGCCACACCACCAGCGCGTCGACTGGCAGTGAAAACCTTTGTGCGTGAATATGATAGCTTAGTGGTTCGAGAATCTATCCTGCGTGAAATTTTACGTGGTGGTCAGGTTTATTATCTTTATAACGATGTTGAGAATATTGAGAAAGCAAAAAATCGATTGGAAGAATTAGTTCCTGAAGCCAGAATCGTTGTCGGCCATGGGCAAATGCGCGAACGTGATCTGGAACGGGTCATGGCAGATTTTCATCATCAGCGTTTTAATGTGCTGATATGTACTACGATTATTGAAACAGGTATTGATATTCCTACAGCCAATACCATTATTATTGAACGCGCAGACCATTTTGGTCTGGCTCAATTGCATCAATTGCGGGGACGTGTTGGCCGCTCCCACCACCAGGCTTATGCTTATTTACTGACTCCTCATCCAAAGGCGATGACCACAGACGCCCAGAAACGGCTGGAAGCAATTGCCTCCCTTGAAGATCTGGGGGCAGGATTTGCACTGGCAACTCATGATCTGGAAATCAGGGGAGCTGGTGAACTTCTGGGCGAAGATCAAAGTGGTCAAATGGCGAGTATCGGTTTCACTCTCTATATGGAATTACTGGAAAGTGCGGTTGATGCACTCAAAGATGGGCGAGAGCCATCACTTGAGGATCTCACCACTAACCAGACCGAAGTAGAATACGTATGCCAGTACTTTTACCCGATGATTATATTCCTGATGTGAATATGCGCCTTTCTTTCTATAAACGTATTGCGAGTGCTCAAAATGATGATGAGCTGGCAGAATTGAAGGTTGAATTAATTGACCGATTCGGTACATTACCTGCTCCGGGCCGACAGTTATTGCAATCTGCTTCTATCCGCCTGACAGCCCAAAAGTTGGGAATTAGACGCATAGAAGCCCATGAGAAAGGTGGCTTTATTGAATTTAGCCAAAACAACAAAGTGGATCTCAATTACCTCATCAAATTATTGCAAACTCAGCCCAACATTTACCGACTAGACGGGTCATCTAGATTAAAATTCATGACTGATTTAACCGAAAGGACAACACGTTTATCGTTCGTCCAAATATTATTGGAAGCATTCGAACAAAATCAGATATAACAGCGACTATACCCAATAAATTTCGAGTGGTGTCGCGGCGGCCAGGAAACCAATCCCCAGGAGCATAGGCAACTATGTGACTGGGGCGCAGTTCTTTTTTGAAACGGCCTGTTTCTACAAATATGGCGTGAGAATTAATCTCCCCTTTTCATCCAGAGGAATGGTTTGTTTTGGTTTATGTGTCACTCTCACCTTACCAGGTTTATCACCGATCATATAAATAACGTCATACCCAATAATACGTTTTTCCTTGACATAAACCATGACACAATTTTTTAACTGAGAATAGTTCAATGCATGATATTCTCTTTTTATATTTAACATTTCAATAAGAGTGAACATACTATTCTTATATACAGAAAGATGGTTATTCTCAATATTTCCCAATCCGATTAGAAAGGGTAACATACCCCCATTACAATAATATTGATGGGCATAAGCCATTGTTTTGATAGGCTCTGAAGAGAGCACTTGTGCAATTTTAGGCTGCGGTTTTTTAAAATAAAATATTGCAGCGATACCAACGGCAATCATAACAATCAGAGAGTAAATCCCACACTGCCTTGTCTTTAGTTTACTCACATAGCACCTTGTTATATTAATAATTTGATATACTCCCAAATTTAAACATGCTCATTAACTATTTGTAGAAACCAAAAATGCGTTCAATTCATTATTAAGAAAAATCCTATGAAGCTACTAAAATAAATGCTATTCATCTTTCAGTCTTTTGATTTGTATTAAGATTTAAAATCTATTGAAGAATTTTTTCATTCAATTTATATCCCCTATTCTTTATACATCATTAGATTGAATGTTTTTACTAAATTTTTCAATTTTTACACATTGACATACATTGTTATGCCATAGTTACCTAATTAAAACTAGCCTTATTACAAGGATTAAACAGGTTTAAAAAATAATAGAGAAATAATTATGAAAGGTATATAACAAAAAATATAATAAATAATCAAGACAAAATAAAAAGTGTTTAATGGTTCATCTGAAATATTTTGGATATCTTAAATCCAGATGAACCACTTTAACTCAATTAGTGCAATTTCAAACGTGGGCGAATAACACGATTAATTCCACCAACCAACATCATTAAACCTGTTTTAATATATCCATGTAATGCGACCTGATGCATGCGGTATAAAGAGACATAAACAATACGTGCAATACGCCCTTCTACCATCATGGAGCCACGCATCAAGTTACCCATCAAACTACCAACTGTACTGAATTTAGATAAAGATACCAGTGAACCGTGATCTTTATACACATATTCCTTCAGTGGTTTCTCATTCAATAGAGCCAAAATGTTGTTATAACAACGGCTTGCCATTTGGTGAGCAGACTGAGCGCGTGGAGGAACAAAACCCCCCTCTTTTTTCGGGCATGATGCACAATCGCCGATAGCAAAAATATTGTCATCCAATGTTGACTGCAAAGTAGGTTTTACTACCAACTGATTTATACGGTTTGTTTCCAGTCCCCCAATCTCTTTCATAAAATCAGGCGCCTTAATTCCCGCTGCCCAAACCATTAAAGAAGCCTTGATCTGTTCACCATCTTTGGTATTCAATCCATGTTCATCTGCACTGGTTACCATAGTTTTGGTTAAGACTTTAACACCAAGTTTGGTTAATTCCTGATGCGCAGCACTGGAAATACGTGGCGGCAATGCCGGCAGAATTCGTTCACCAGCCTCAACCAAAGTAACATTCAACGCGTCTGAATTCAGGCTTTCGAAACCATAACTGTTCAACTGCTTAACGGCGTTATACAGCTCTGCTGAAAGCTCAACACCTGTTGCACCACCGCCAACAATCGCAATGTTAACTTTCTCTTCCGCACATTGATTTGCAGAATATTTCAGAAACAGGTTTAACATCTCATTGTGGAAACGATGTGCTTGTTGTGGGTTATCAAGGAAAATACAGTTTTCTCTTACACCTGCCGTACCGAAATCATTCGATTGGCTACCCAATGCCATGACAAGAATGTCGTAAGCCAACTCACGCTCTGGTACTAGTAAATCATCACTTTCATTGCGGATCTCAGCCAGTGTGACTTTCTTTCCTTCACGATCGATATTTGTAAGTGAACCTAACTGGAAATTAAAGTAATGGTTACTGGCATGGGCCAAATAACTTAATGCATCAACGCCATCATCAAGAGAGCCTGTTGCGACTTCATGCAATAATGGCTTCCATAAGTGGCTGTTGTTGCGATCCACTAAAGTAATTTCGGCTTTTTGCTTACGCCCTAATTTATGTCCCAAACGTGTTGCCAGCTCTAAACCACCAGCACCCCCACCAATAATGACAATTCTTGTCTTTGGCGTTGTCATGACTACCCCACTGAAAATACAACTAATGTTATGTAAAGTGCTAAAACAATTTTTGGATAACGTTCTTAAATAACATCAGGCATAATAAATTTCGCACTGAAAATATCTCCAGAATATCATGGCTAGTCAGTAGGTCATACCAAAAATAGCCCCTATCAAATTCTTTTGATTAATTAGACGTCAATCACAAAATTTACGTACTTAGTTTAATTAATCAGACTTAAATCTGGTTTATGAAAATTTGCAATTTACAATGTTAACATTATGTGATTTATGAAATTTTCTGACAAAATGGTATTCTGGAACCAACTTTAGGGAGAAATAAATATAAAGCAGCAAAAGAGATAGGATCACCAGGCAGTAACCCTACTTAGATTTGATAGCAACCAATCAGACAAATTCAGTAATCAGCCGCAGCTTAGCCACTGTTCACATAAATTATGTAATTGCTTATTTGCCTGCTGCCAACGTTCTGATTTTTTCAGCTCTTCCAGACTGAATTGACCTCCCTGATGATATAACCGTGTTACTTTATTCGAGTTAATCATTGGTAAGTTATCCAAGACATCCGTTGCCCCTTGACGGTTATTGCACACCAAAATCATGTCACATCCCGCTTCCACTGAGGCTTTTGCACGTTCAGCATACCCGCCCATAACTGCCGCACCTTCCATTGACAGATCATCAGAAAAAATAATGCCATTAAATCCTAGTTGCTGGCGCAACACGTTGTTTAACCAGTAAGGAGAAGCACTTGCCGGACGATGATCAACCTGAGAGTAGATCACATGAGCTGGCATAATTGCATCAAGCAAATTTCGTTGAATGAAATCTCGGAAGATCAACATATCGTGACAGCTAATCGCATCCATTGAACGATCATCCAATGGCGTTTCTTTATGAGAATCTGCTGCTACTGCTCCGTGTCCGGGAAAATGTTTACCCGTTGATTTCATTCCTGCCGAATGCATCCCTCTGATAAAGCGTTCAGCCATTATCATCGCCGGTTCAGGCTCTTCATGAAACGAACGTTCACCAATCGCCGTGCACTTATGTCCCAAGTCCAGTACAGGAGCAAAACTGATATCAATATCCATTGAAATCATTTCTGATGCCATCAGCCAACCAGACTCTTCTGCCAAATATCCCCCTATCAGTTCATCATTCAAGCAGGCAAAAGACTGGGCGGCAGGTAAGCGAGTAAAACCTTCATGAAAACGCTGTACACGTCCCCCTTCCTGATCAACAGCGATAACTAAACGATGGCGGGAGGCTTCACGGATCTGACGAACTAAATCGCGTAACTGCTGAGTATCGTGAAAATTGCGGGTAAATAAGATCAAACCACCCACTAATGGATGCTGCAGAATTTCACGTTCTTCACTATCCAGCTCATAACCAATAACATCTAACATTACTGGACCCATAACTTTCCTCACTTCTATTTGCATTGGTTATTTGTATCGGTTATCTGTTGGATATTATCTTATTAACCACCATCCTGCGGACTAAAACGCCAGATTAAAGCTCAGGCGCCAGGGATGAGCCAATGCTGAAAATTGTGGCGCTTTTGTCCGCTGCCAGCGTACTTCATACCACATCAGCATCATATATCTCACCCATGGCTCCCACTGCTTAATTTTTTGCTCCAATAAGACGATATCAATGTAGCCTGATGCGTAGGTACAATAATAATGCAAAAAAGTCTTCTGCTGTATCTCAGCCCATTGATTACCTTTAAATAAAGTTGCCAATGAGAAACCTATATCGACATCCGTTGCATATTCCCAATCAATCAATTTTAGGCCTTCTGAAGTCATTAGCAGGTTATCGGGATGAATATCCATGTGAGCGGGTGCTATTTTCAAGGGAGTAGGCATTTTTGCTGTCATAAATAATTTATGTAACCGTAACCAATCTGGTGAAAGCCTTCGATTATCAATCTGTTGCCACTGGGATGCGATTTGTTGTTTAAGCTGGAGAGAATAACCCAATGGTGAATGGTGATGGAGGTTAGCAACTATTTGCGCCAACGACTGTTGAATTGACGGTAAACCAAATGCTTCAGCCGTAACTTTTGTTCCGCTCAGCCATTCTAATAACAGCCAATCACCATGCATGGCGATGACTTTAGGGGCAATACCAGCAAAAGAGAGCTTGCGTAAGATGCGATTTTCCCGTTGACGATTCACCCCCAGAGTTCCACCATGCCACGTTTGCTTGCGTCCCACCATCTGATGCATGCCATCCGTAATATAGTAGCTTCCCTGGGTCAATCCTGTTAATGGCCTGATTTCCCAATTTTTAGCAGGAATGTCAGGCCATTTCTGACGCAATACCTCAAATAAGGCTTTATTATTAGTCAATATCATCACTACCAGACCAAAGTATCTCGCCTGTTTTGACCAGCATAAGCTGCATCTCTATCTTACGCTGTTCATTGTTACCAGACACGACAGAATAGAGCACATAATCAGCATTCAGATAACGCGCCAAACCGATAGATTTACTGCGTGATGCCAGGCTATCTTCTGATGACAACCCTAATGCCTGCCGAGCGCCAATCACCTGTTTTTTCGGTACTATCTGAAAAACCTGTTTTTTACTGACCACATCTGTAATCGCATCAGTAGCCTGAAGTGTTCTCAGTGAGCCATTTGTGTTGTTTTTAACTGTATCAACAAGCAATACTTTTCCTGCCTCTACGCCCTGAGCATTGACCAATTGTTCAACTAATGGCTGAATGATGCTATTCCAGCTAATCGATTGAATCTTTGGAGGTTGAGGGACTTTCTCCAGAGGTTTTGCCGGAGGTTCCGTTTTTTGCTCTGGTTCAGCAGGAGTAACAGGAGCAGGCGGCTGTGGTGGTATTAATGAACAACTCGCCAACAATATTGCTGATAATATAACTAAGAGAACTCTTTTCATTAATCTACTCCGGTTACAACACTATTAAGCACAACTATCATACGAATATGTTATACACAGTTCTATTAACATAAATCTATTAACGAAAACTTATTAGCTAAAATAGTGACGAATAATATTATCCTGCCAAGAGTGGACCTAATGGATGTCCACCTACCAAATGCATATGGATATGAAACACTTCCTGTCCAGAATGACGGTTACAGTTCATGATAAGGCGATAGCCATCTTCTGCAATTCCTTCTTGTTTGGCGATTTTCGCTGCAACGGTGAACAAACGCCCCAATGCTGGTTCATGCTCTGGAGTCACTTCATTAACTGTTGGAATAAGGACATTAGGGACAATCAGAATATGAGTTGGGGCTTGAGGTGAAATATCCCGGAATGCCGTCACCAAATCATCCTGATATACGATATCAGATGGAATTTCACGACGAATAATTTTGCTGAAAATAGTTTCTTCTGCCATTTCACTTCTCCTTTCTTATCATTTAATTTTCTTAAATATTAATATGGAACAAGTCACAAAAGTTTCTTGTCGTTACTTCTGCCAACATCTCAATGCTGACGCCTTTCAGTACTGCCATATACTCAGCAACATCACGTACATAAGCAGGCTGGTTCTGCTTGCCACGATAAGGAACCGGAGCCAGATAAGGTGAATCAGTTTCTACCAAAATACGGTCGAGAGGGACAAACTTTGCAGCTTCACGAATTTGTTCTGCATTACGAAATGTAACAATACCTGAGAAAGAAATATAAAAACCGAGATCCAGTAAATCCCTAGCTGTATCTTTATCTTCTGTAAAACAGTGCAGCACTCCACCACAATCCCGTACGTTTTCTTCTCGCAAAACCGCCAGAGTATCATCTCTTGCCTCACGAGTATGAACAATCACAGGCTTATTTAATTCACGCCCGATACGGATATGCTGGCGAAATGAAGTTCTCTGTAATTCAGCATTTTCTTTTTGATAATAATAATCCAGTCCTGTTTCCCCCAGTGCGATTACATCATTATCCGCAGCTAATCGTGCAAGCTCATCAAAATCGTAACCTTCATCCAGATTCAATGGATGAATACCGCAGGAATACGCGATATTTTCACGTTTACCAATCATATTTTTCATTTGCTGGAAACCAGGCAACGTAGTCGCTACCGCCAGCATATATTTCACATCCCTTTCTGCAGCTTTAGCCACTACATCATCTACACTTTTGTGCAGTGTTTCATAATCTAAACAGTCGAGATGACAATGTGAATCCACTAAAAACATAATATGCCCGTATCTAAATGTGTTAGCGAGTGGAGCAAAGCTGACTTTCCCAATTGAGTAATTGTTCAGTCAGTAACAATTCCCGATTGATGCCCGCTACGGATATTAATTGATGACGACAACGCGTCCAATCATCAACCATATTTAATAATTTTTCCACACTTTGACCAGAAGCCAAATGGTGGATTAATACCTGCTGATCTTGATTGATACAGTAATTTTGTGCCTCTTGCCGCCATTTCACCGCATCAGACAGCAAGCTGATCAGCCAATATAACGATTGCTGTGCATCATCACGATTCAGTAATGGTAAAAGTGATAAAGTATCATCGTCATATAAAGCCTGTGTTATGGCCTGACAAAATGCAGTTCTCTGTTGCCATTTTTCAGTTTGGAGTAACTGTTTTGCAGCCAATGGAGCTCCCTGTGACAACTTTAATGCTGTTTGAATATCCTGCGATGATATTGCCGGAAGTTGATTTTGCAGCCAGTACAGCCCTGTTTGATTTTCAGGAGCAGGCAGAAAATAATAAAAACAGCGGCTTCGCAATGTTGCCAGCAAACTCGCCGGATGTTGGCACTTCAATAAGAAATAGGTATTTCGGGGCGGTTCTTCTAACGTTTTCAACAAAGCGTTAGAGGCTGCATCAGTTAGCGCTTCGGTTGATAGTAACCACACAATTTTAGCGCCGCCCTGTTGAGAATACTCGTAAAGTTTCTCACTAAGCTGGCGTACTGCATCTACGCCAATGACGTTTTTCCCCTTTTCGGGAGCAAGAACATGCCAGTCAGAATGGGTTTCTGCCAGCATCAAATGACAACCGTGACACTTACCACAACTTTTTGCGCCTTGTTTATCCTGACACATCAGCCAGCGGCTTAATCCATAAAGTAATGCTTCCGCTCCAGTTCCTTCATGAGCATGAAGCAAAAGGGCATGATGCCCACGACCTTGTTGATGAGACTCAATCAACTGGCGATACGCATGGTTAAGCCACGGATACCAATTCATTCCTGCATTTCCCATTGTTTCAGCCAATGAAACAAAATCTGACGAATATCGTCCTGTACTTTTTCTAATGGCTGTGTTGCATCTACTTTTTTGATGGTCTTATCTTGTTCTATCAGTTCAAGATACCTTGTGCGGGTACGATAGAAAAAATCCAGCGATTCTTTTTCAATACGATCCAATTCACCACGCTCGCGGGCACGCTGTAAACCAACCTCTGGCGGTAAATCAAGATAAATGGTCAAATCAGGGTAAAAATCACCAAGCGCTGCTCTACGCAATGAAGACAATAAGCTCTGGTCAATACCACGGCCACCACCCTGATATGCCTGGGAAGACAAATCATGGCGATCTCCGACAACCCAACTACCTTTCGCCAGAGCAGGCTTGATCACATTTTCCACTAACTGAACTCTGGCAGCGTAAAGCATTAATACTTCTGCTTTATCCGTCAATACTTCTCCTTCAATTTCTTCTTTGATCAATTGACGTAATTTTTCCGCTAAAGGAGTTCCACCCGGTTCACGGATAAAAACAAGATCAGAAATACCATGCTGTTTCAATGTATCAGCCACAGTTTGGATTGCCGTAGTTTTTCCTGCGCCTTCAAGCCCTTCAATAACAATAAATTTGCTGTTCATTTATCCTGCTTTAATCTCTGGCGATAAAGATTTACCGCTTTATTATGTGCTACCAAATTCGTAGTAAATGTATGCCCCCCGTTACCATCTGCAACGAAATATAGATAATCAGTCACAGCCGGATGTGCTGCTGCCTTGATCGATGCTAAACCTGGCATGGCAATGGGCGTCGGGGGCAGTCCCTCAATCAGATAAGTATTGTATGGTGTAAACGTGGTCAGGCTGCTACGAAAAATGGTTCCGGTATACTTATCTCCCAATCCATATGTGACTGTCGGATCTGTCTGTAATCGCATTTTTAACCGCAGACGATTAACAAATACTGACGCGACCTTAGCACGTTCAGAATCTACCGCAGTCTCTTTTTCGATAATAGATGCCATAATTAACATCTCATAAGCACTCTTATACGGTAAATTCTCTGCACGATTTTTCCATTCTTGCTCTACTAACATGCCCATTTTTTGGTGAGCACGCCTGAGTAATTCTATATCACGTGTACCTGCGGTATAGAGGTAAGTATCAGGATAAAACCACCCTTCCAGTGATTCACCTGTTTTCATATCCAATAGTTTTGTCAGTTCTTGTGACGACTTTCCTTCTGCCTCATGCTTCAAGTATGGCGCATTCTGCAATATCTTTGACCAGTCAGAAAGACGACTACCTTCAACAAAGCGAATAGAAAATTGCACCTCTTTGCCACTGGAGAACAATTGCAGTATTTCTTTTAACGTCATGTTTTTTTGTAGACGATAAGTCCCTGCCTTAAATTTGGCCAATTCTGGTTCTAAACGGAATAACCACTGCAATAACTGATTATCTTCGATGAGCTTATGCTGAATTAATAATGTCTCCAGCCCGGCACGACCTATTCCGGCAGGTACTGTAAATATAAGATCTTGAGTCAGATTAACCTTTTGAGCAGAAAAATTTTCTATTTTCTTTGCAAAAAGTAAAAGTGCTATTGCTGCAACAGCAATAATCAATCCAGGTAAAATAAGAATGCTTTTTTTAAGTTTCATTCGATTACCACTTTTATCTGTCTTTCAATGAGAGAGGCGGAATAACCGCTGTTTCATACCTGCGAATTACAACTACAGCCTTAAGCATTCAGGTAATAAATATTTATATAATTCTCTGGATTGATATTTCCACGCAGGTTGATTTTTATGGGCCAGGATCTGATTGACAGCCATCACTGGCATCAGTGAATTACAAATAATCACCTCATCGGCATGTGCCAATGCTTCAGGATAACGCATGACACATGACAAGTTATAATCACTTTCTTCCAATATCTGGATAATCTTCTGTCGCATTACTCCTTTAACACCACATTGGTTTAAATCCGGGGTATAAACGTTTTTACCTCTTCGCCAAAAAATATTAGCGGTACAACATTCAACCAATAAACCATCGCTATCAAGTACCAACGCTTCATCAATTTTTGCTTGTTCAATAAACCGTTTTATCAAAACTTGCTCCAATCGGTTCAGGTGCTTGATGCCTGCTAAATGAGGATTAATCCCCATAGCAATAGGGCTAAGGCCCAACGAAACACCTTTTTCACGCAGAGTACGATATTGTTCTGGATATGGACTTAACGAAAGGATTTGATTTGGCTCACCAATGCTATCAAAGCTGTACCCACGGCCACCATTCCCTCTGGAGAGGATCACTTTCAAAACACCTGATTCACACTCCGCAGCAACTTGTTTAATATGGTTTTCCAATTGCATCCAATCCAGTACAGGCATAAACAGTTTTTCAACGCCTTTTTGCAACCGTTTCATATGCAAAGGCAACAAAGCTGCCTGACCTTGCTCAACTCTTATTGTAGTAAAGCAGCCATCACCAAATTGTACCGAACGATCATTAATAGGAAGTTGATCGTGCAATTTGCCGTTAATCCAATACATCATCTTATTTTCTGATTCTTAAATAAAAAGGCGTGAAAACCTCAGTTTATAAGGGGCGTTATAATAGTATATGAGTCGTGGCAGTGCAAAAATGTGCATCTGAAAAGCATAGAGAAATAAAACATAAAAAAAACCCCAACATAAGAGTTGAGGCTTTTTCTCAGAAATTGAACGTGTTACATCTTACGGAAAATCAGTGAACCGTTAGTTCCACCGAAACCGAAAGAGTTACACAACGCGTATTCCATTCCTTCAATGTTGCGTGCCTGACCAGGAACAAAATCCAAGCGGCAATTTTCATCCTGATCAACCAAGTTAATGGTTGGAGGAACAATCTGATCACGCAGGGAAAGAATGGTGAAAATAGATTCTACCGCTCCAGCCGCTCCCAGTAAGTGGCCTGTCATCGATTTAGTTGAACTCACTAATACTTTAGTACCTTCACCAAAAACAGACTCCACTGCCAGAGCTTCAGCAAGATCACCTGCTGGTGTTGAAGTACCATGAGCATTAATATAGCCTACCTGATCCGGAGAAATGCCGGCATCTCTCAAAGCATTTACCATAGCAAGTGCTGCACCTGCCCCATCTTCCGGTGGCGATGTCATGTGATACGCATCACTACTCATACCGAAGCCAACGACTTCAGCATAAATTTTCGCGCCTCGTTTTTTGGCGTGTTCATATTCTTCAAGAACAATAACACCAGCACCATCACCCAAAACAAATCCATCACGATCTTTATCCCAAGGACGGCTCGCACCTTGAGGATCGTCATTACGGGTCGATAATGCACGGGCAGCGCCAAACCCTGCAACACCAAATTCTGTACTTGCTTTCTCAGCACCACCCGCCAACATGATATCAGCATCATTATATGCAATAATACGCGCCGCATGGCCGATGTTGTGCACGCCAGAAGTACAGGCAGTTGCAATAGAAATACTAGGACCACGAAGACCATATAGAATGCTCAAATGGCCTGCTACCATATTGATAATGGTTGACGGTACAAAGAATGGGCTGACCTTACGAGGCCCGGCCGAAAGCAAAGTACTGTGGTTTTCTTCAATCAGGCCCAAACCACCAATACCAGAACCAATAGCAGCACCAAAGCGGCTAGCATTGGCTTCTGTTACTTCGATTCCTGCATCTTCAATGGCTTGAATGCCAGCAGCAATACCATACTGAATGAACAAATCCATCTTTCGTGCATCTTTGCGCGAAATATTGAAATCTTCATGATTAAAATTCTTCACCACACCAGCAAACTTAGTTGCATGGTTAGCGGTGTCAAAATGTTCGATAAGGCCGATACCACTCTGTCCAGTACAAACAGCGTTCCAAGAAGACTCTACTGTATTGCCGACAGGAGATACCATGCCTAGTCCGGTCACGACTACTCGACGCTTAGACACGGTTATCCTCCAGGGAGGGAAAAAATGTAAGACAAAAAACATAGGCGGTCGAATGACCGCCTAGGTATATGTGCTTATTTACCTGCGTTTTCAACGTAGTCAATAGCAGCCTGAACTGTAGTGATTTTTTCAGCTTCTTCGTCTGGGATCTCAATATCGAACTCTTCTTCCAGAGCCATTACCAGTTCAACTGTGTCAAGAGAATCAGCGCCCAAGTCATCAACAAATGAAGCTGTGTTTACAACTTCTTCCTCTTTAACACCCAGTTGTTCAACGATGATTTTCTTAACGCGTTCGTCGATAGTGCTCATACTATTAAATTTCCTATCAAAACTCGCTTTTGCGATGGTTTTCGTAGTTTATAAAATACAGGAAAAGATGCAACCAAATCCCGGCTGGTCGAACCACCAACTGTCTTTTTTGTATAAAAAACACATCGAAAACAGTAGGTTCGCTCATTTTTAAATCATGTACATGCCACCATTGACATGTAATGTTTCACCCGTAATGTAAGCGGCCTCATCAGAAGCAAGAAACGCTACAGCACTGGCAATTTCCTTTGCATCACCGAGACGATTAGCAGGAACTTGAGATAAAATGCCTGCTCGTTGATCGTCTGTCAACGCTCTGGTCATATCCGTTTCGATAAAACCAGGTGCAATAACATTGACGGTAATGCCACGAGAAGCGACCTCACGGGCTAGTGATTTGCTAAAACCAATGACCCCTGCTTTCGCTGCCGCGTAATTCGCCTGCCCTGCATTTCCCATTGTTCCAACAACAGATCCAATGGAAATAATACGCCCATAACGTTTTTTCATCATAGAACGCATTACTGCTTTTGACAGACGAAAAATCGAAGAAAGATTAGTGTTAACAATATCTTGCCACTCATCATCTTTCATACGCATCAACAAGTTATCACGTGTGATGCCCGCATTATTCACTAGAATGTCTATTTCACCAAATTCAGCACGAATATTCGATAGCGCTTGTTCAATGGATGTTGAATCTGTGACATTCAGTACAAAACCTTTGCCTTTATCACCAAGATAGGCACTGATTGCCTCGGCTCCCTTTTCACTGGTCGCAGTACCAATCACACGTGCGCCACGTTCAGCCAATAATTCTGCAATCGCTCGACCTATGCCACGGCTGGCACCAGTAACTAGTGCAATTTTTCCATCAAAGCCCATGTTTTCCTCAGTCATTTATTCAGAGCAATTGTAAGTGATGATACATCATTTACTGCTACAGCACTTAAAGTATCAACAATTCGTTTTGTTAAACCAGTTAACACCTTACCTGGCCCTATTTCTAAAATTTTATCAATACCTTGCGTTGCAAAGTATTCAACAGATTCTGACCAGCGTACAGGATTATACAACTGACGAACCAGCGCATCCCGAATCGCATCAGCAGATTCTTCTATCTTCACATCCACATTATTGACAACAGGGAACTGCGGTTGGTTAAACACAACAGATTGCAATGCAGTTGCTAACTGGTCTGCCGCAGATTTCATCAGCGCACAATGTGAAGGAACACTGACGGCCAAAGGCAGAGCTCGTTTAGCCCCAGCCGCTTTGCATGCAGCGCCTGCACGCTCTACTGCTTCTTTCTCGCCAGCAATTACAACTTGTCCAGGTGAGTTAAAGTTAACAGGTGAAACAATTTGTCCCTGTGCTGATTCTTCGCATGCTTTTGCAATGGACTCATTATCCAGGCCAATAATGGCATACATAGCACCTTGCCCTTCAGGTACTGCCTCTTGCATCAGTTTTCCGCGGAATTCAACCAACTTGATAGCTTGTTGAAATTCGATTACACCAGCACAAACCAGCGCAGAATATTCACCAAGGCTATGACCAGCCAGCATGGAAGGAGCTTGACCTCTCTGCTCCTGCCATATCCGCCAAATGGCAACGGAAGCCGCCAGCAACGCAGGTTGTGTTTTCCACGTTTTATTCAGTTCTTCTGCTGGCCCTTGCTGAATTAATTCCCATAAATCGTATCCGAGAACCTCAGAAGCCTCTGCGAAGGTTTGTTCTACAAGCGGAAATTCTGTAGCTAAATCAGCTAACATGCCAAGGGATTGGGAACCTTGGCCAGGGAATACCATTGCAAAATCAGACATGTTTATCTTCCTGTTAAGTTAAAAACGTACTAGCGCTGAGCCCCAGGTAAAGCCACCGCCAAATGCTTCAAGTAAAACAAGTTGGCCACGTTGAATTCTTCCATCACGTACCGCTTCATCAAACGCAGTCGGAACAGATGCCGCAGAGGTATTGCCATGACGATCGAGTGTCACAACAACTTTATCCATAGCCATATTCAATTTTTTAGCTGTCGCAGAAATAATACGTAAATTCGCCTGATGAGGAACCAGCCAGTCAAGCTGCGAATGATCTAAATCGTTAGCTTTTAAAGTTTCATCAACGATATTTGCTAATTCTCGCACGGCAACTTTAAATACTTCATTGCCAACCATTGTGACGTATGCTGGTGAATCCAATTTTTGGCGATCTTGATGAGGGACTGAGAGTAATTCACCATAATGACCATCTGCATGCAGATGAGTTGACAAAACACCCGGCTCTTCTGAAGCACCGACAACCATGGCACCTGCCGCGTCACCAAAGAGGATAACTGTACTGCGATCTTCAGGATCCACAATTTTGGAGACAATATCAGATCCAATAACCAGTGCATGTTTAGCCGCACCAGTTTTAATAAATTGATCAACAACACTCAATGCATATGCAAACCCGGCACAAGCAGCCGCAATATCAAAAGCAGGAATACTATTAATACCTAACAACTTCTGGATCTGACAAGCACTACTAGGAAAAGCATGGCTTCCCGTTGTTGTTGCAACAACAATCAAATCGATTTGTGTTTTATCGATACCCGCCATTTCAATGGCTTTTTCAGCCGCCCTGAATCCCATAGTAGCAACTGTTTCACCTTCAGCAGCTATACGGCGTTCACGGATACCTGTGCGAGTCACGATCCACTCATCAGTTGTATCCACCATTTTTTCTAAATCTGCGTTAGTACGCACCTGAGAAGGCAAATAACTGCCCGTGCCTAAGATCTTTGTATACATTTGTGCTTATTCACTCTTGGGTAATACTGCATCTAGTCGGGCTGCGATCCTTTCCGGAACCTGCTTCTCTACCGCCTTAACAGCTTGCTCGATAGCAGCTTTGAATGCGTATTCATTCGCGGCACCATGACTTTTTATGACAATACCACGCAATCCTAATAGTGTTGCGCCGTTATACTGATCAGGGTTTAGATGACCAAAGCGTTTTGCTAATTGTTTGAGCAAAAACTTCCTGAATATTTTCACCAACCATGACGATTTTTTCTTCTGCCCATCTGGTGATTTAACCAAAGACAGAATCACTCTGATTGCGCCTTCCATTGTCTTCAGCGTAACATTACCTGCGAAGCCGTCACATACGAGGACATCTGTTTTCCCCGTTAATAACTCATTACCTTCCACATATCCTATGTAATTAATTAAATTACTATTCCGTAATATCATGGCGGCTTCGCGGATATTATCTAGCCCTTTGGATTCTTCTTCCCCGATATTTAGTAATGCCACACGTGGATTATTTGCACCTGCAACATCTTCTGCCATCACAGCGCCCATAATGGCAAATTGCACTAACATACGACTATTACAATTAATATTAGCGCCCAAATCTAATACAACTGTTTTTTGCTGTTTCAGATTAGGTATAACTGTCACTAAGGCAGGCCGTTCAATCCCCTCTATCGACTTCAACATCAATTTAGCCAGCCCCATTAACACTCCGGTATTCCCTGCACTGACACATGCTTGCGCTTCACCTGATTTCACTAAATTTAGTGCAATACGCATTGAAGTGCCGTGACTGGAACGAATTGCCTGAGAAGGCTTTACATCGTTGGCAACAACATGTTCCGCAGGAATAATTTGCAAGCGGCCGAGCAGCTCAGCATTTTTATTTGCAAGCAAAGGAGAAATGGTTTCGGGATCACCGACCAATAGTAGTTTTAATCGCGGATTAGATGCCAGTGCCTGCAATGCAGCAGGCACCGTGATACGAGGACCAAAGTCCCCGCCCATAGCATCTAACGCTAGGGTTAGATTAGCCAAGATATCAACTTGCTAATAATTAGCTGAAATTACTTGTTGATTACCTTGCGGCCACGGTAGTAACCATCAGCAGTCACATGGTGACGCAGGTGAGTTTCACCAGAAGTTTTGTCTACAGAAACTTGTGCTGTAGTCAGTGCGTCATGAGAACGACGCATACCACGTTTAGAACGAGTTGGTTTATTCTGTTGTACGGCCATTGACCTTACTCCTTAAGTACTTTTCTTTAAACTGGCTAATACGGCAAATGGGTTTGGTTTTTCTACTTCAGGAGGCAGAACACCAAACACCATGTCCGCGTCGGACACTTCACAGTGTTCAGAATCATGTACCGGAACTACTGGTAGAGAGAGAATTATTTCATCTTCAATCATAGCCAGTAAATCTATTTCACCAAATTCATTAATGTCAATTGGCTCATACTCTTCCGGTAATGCCTCAGCCTGCTCATCATTGACGACCGGGCTAAAACAATACGTTGTGTGAACATGATGACTGAAATTACTGCCACAGCGCTGACAGGCAAGCGTAACATCCACATCTGAATGCCCTTTTACAACCGCCAGACGCTGATTATCAATCTGAAACGATAATGAGCTATCTACATCACTATCCACACTGACCACAGACTCTACGAGACGAGACACTTGTTCAGCAGAATAACTACCTTTGTAGTCTAATCTTTTCTGGGCTGCACGAAGTACATCAATGGTCAGGGGTAATTTTACCTTCTGCATAAGGCGCGCATATTATCTTTGTAATGAGACATAGTCAAAGAAAAAGGCCACACATCTGCACCTTTCCGCCAAATATTCGCTTAATAAGCGGCGTATAGTTTAAAATGCCTGCAAATATTTCTCTACGTATTTTATGGAAAAATGATGCTTCCGATTGTTTTATCGTCAACTTCGATATATCGCCGCTTATTGTTAGAAAAAATAGGTTTACCTTTTACCTGTGCAGCACCACATGTTAATGAAAATTCACAGGAGAATGAAACTCCAGAGCAATTAGTCATGCGACTTTCACGAGCAAAGGCTATCGCATTACAAGAACATTATTCCCGTCACCTTATTATAGGTTCCGATCAGGTATGTGTTTTAGACGGTAAGATTACAGGAAAACCTCATAATTTTGAGAACGCTCTCTCACAACTAAAAAAAGCCAGTGGGCAACGCATTACTTTTTATACTGGTATTACATTATTCAATAGCAAAACAGGAAATACCGATACGCGTTGTGAACTATTCCATGTCCACTTCAGGACACTGACTGAGGCTGAAATCATCAACTATCTAAAAAAAGAACAACCTTTCAATTGTGCCGGTAGTTTTAAAAGTGAAGGTTTGGGAATTACGTTATTTGAAAAACTTGACGGTAAAGATCCCAATACATTAATTGGTCTGCCATTAATTACCCTGACAGAGATGCTTATCCGTCAGGGGATAAACCCTCTGACGGCACAATATCCCCCAGTGGGCGCAGTTTTGTCTCGATAACTACCGCCTGCGCCGCAGACAAGGCCGCATGTATCCCAGTGAAATCATGACAATTTTAATCCTCTTTCAGCGGTCGCATTACCGTGATTTTAAAAACTTTTATTTGGAGCATATCTGGCAATACCATCACCGCGACTTCCCCTCCTTGCTCAGTTATACCCGTTTTATCAGCGTTGCCCCGTCCGTTTTGGTCCCCTTATCCAGTTATCTGACTCAATTAAAAGGAAAACCGACAGGCATTGCTTTTATCGACTCCACGAGTTTGCGCGTTTGTCATAACATCCGTATTCCTCGTCATAAGGTCTTTCAGGGCATAGCGCAACGCGGAAAAACCTCAATGGGATGGTTCTATGGGTTCAAATTACACCTGATTATTAACCATCTGGGCGAAATTTTAGCGCTTAAAGTGACCCCGGGTAATGTGGATGATAGGGAGCCTGTACGCGAATTATCAAAAGATCTCACGGGTTCTCTTTACGGCGACAAAGGATATCTGAGTCAGGAATTGGCGGATGATTTAGCTAAAACGGATATCACCTTTATCACGACATCACTGAAAATTTTCTACTCAGAAGAAGATATTTCAGTAATAGCTTAAGCGGAATTGGGGTTAACTAACTTATGACGTTCTAATTACATTTGACGCAATTTTTTTAAACATTGGCGTAACCCGGTATCCATTGGTGCTTCAAAACGCAAAGTTTCTCCTGTTGATGGATGGGTAAATTTTAATGAACTGGCATGCAGAAATAGTCGGTTACTCCCTGTTTTTGCAAGCTGTTCATCAAATGTCCTGTCACCGTAGCGATCATCAAATGCAATTGGATGCCCCGCATATAAGGTGTGCACACGGATTTGGTGAGTGCGTCCTGTTACAGGGCTGGCTCGCACCAGTGTGGCAAACGCATACCGTTCTTCAACCTTGAAACGCGTCTCCGATGGCTTACCTTCACTGCTAACCTTAACGACTCTTTCACCGCTTTGCAGAATATTTTTTAATAAAGGAGCCTGCACGACTTTACAATGGGATTGCCATTGGCCGCGCACCAATGCCAAATAATCTTTCTGCATTTGTTTTAAACGTAATTGTTCATGTAGTGAACGTAAAGCTGAACGTTTCTTCGCGATCAGCAAAACCCCGGATGTATCACGATCGAGGCGATGTACCAGTTCAAGAAAACGCGCTTCAGGCCGTAATGCACGCAATCCTTCAATCACACCAAAGCTCAGTCCGCTCCCACCATGTACGGCTGTTCCTGATGGTTTATTGATAACTAAAATATAATCATCTTCATAAAGAATACATTTAGCCAAAGCCGCTACTTTATCCAGCTTCGCAGAAACAGGAACATCCTGTTTTTCTGCTACTCTGACAGGCGGAATTCTGACAATATCATTGGCTGTCAATTTATATTCAGGCTTAACTCTTCCTTTGTTAACTCTAACTTCACCTTTGCGCAAGATCCGATAGACCATACTCTTAGGTACACCTTTTAAGCGAGCCAGCAAAAAATTATCAATTCTCTGGCCTGCTTCATCGTCATCAATAGTGACAAACTGTACAATTTGATTATTTGTTTTCATAGGCGCAATTTTAATTATCCAGTAAACAGAGTGCCAATCATTTTTAAATCATGTATAAATAATATCCATATTTTTATTCTTTATTATTAAATTGTCTTAGAATAAAGACTAAAGATTAACAACTTATCACCATTTCATGATAAAAAACTCTTAAAGCGAGAAAGTCACCTTGCTATCACCCCAATAGCAATGGAATAATGCTTTCCGGCCACAGTTTACTAAACTATGAATGGCAGATTGAAATTGTTTGTTATCTGTTTGTTTGAACAAAAACGCAGCAATGGCGTAAGACGTAATGTTTAATCAAACAATTTATGGGCTGTGGGTTGCAACTTACTGGACTGGGTAGAACCTGTACTAATTTATTACAGTATCCCCCCCAATAAAGAGCGCTGCGTTTCTTCCAATGAAAGAAATGAAATTCAGGCTCGCCGACAATTAGGCACCTCTATACAAACGATAGCCGTGAGGCTGACGGTTTTGTAAAAGACACGAGGTCATCGGTTACCAGTAGTGCTTCTCTTTTTACTCGCAGCTCTATACTAATGTAAAAAATAATGAGTAAGTTAGAATGAAAAGAATGTTAATCAACGCAACCCAACAGGAAGAGTTGCGTGTCGCCCTTGTTGATGGGCAACGTCTTTATGATCTGGATATTGAAAGTCCTGGACACGAGCAAAAAAAGGCAAATATCTACAAAGGTAAAATTACACGGATTGAACCTAGCCTTGAGGCCGCTTTTGTTGATTATGGTGCAGAACGACACGGCTTCCTTCCTATAAAAGAAATTGCTCGTGAATATTTTCCAAGTAATTACCATGCCCACGGTCGCCCCAACATTAAGGACATACTTAAAGAAGGCCAGGAAGTTATCGTTCAGGTCGATAAAGAAGAGCGAGGCAATAAAGGTGCAGCCTTAACAACCTTTATCAGCCTGGCTGGCAGCTATCTGGTTCTGATGCCAAATAATCCAAGAGCAGGTGGTATTTCCCGTCGTATTGAAGGTGATGACCGCATCGAATTAAAAGAAGCACTCTCCTCTCTTGAAGTACCTGAAGGTATGGGGCTTATCGTCCGTACTGCCGGTGT
The DNA here is from genome assembly GCF_037996745.1 of Xenorhabdus siamensis. Lineage (NCBI taxonomy): Bacteria > Pseudomonadati > Pseudomonadota > Gammaproteobacteria > Enterobacterales > Morganellaceae > Xenorhabdus > Xenorhabdus siamensis. Next base: position 3,818 of record NZ_JBBMXE010000019.1, on the reverse strand, counting down.
CGGCAAATCCGCAGAATCCTTACAAGGGGATCTAAACTTCCGCCTGAAACACTGGGAAGCGATTAAGAAAGCTGCAAACAGTCATCCAGCGCCTTTTTTGATTCATCAGGAAAGTAACGTTATCGTACGAGCTTTCCGGGATTATCTGCGTCCGGATATTGGGGAAATCCTGATCGATAACCCTAAAATCCTCGACTTAGCACGTCAACATATCACAGCTCTCGGCCGCCCTGACTTTGCCAGCAAAATCAAACTGTATAGTGGTGAAGTCCCTCTGTTCAGTCATTACCAAATAGAGTCCCAGATCGAATCCGCTTTCCAACGTGAAGTGAGACTGCCTTCCGGAGGTTCAGTCGTCATTGATACCACTGAAGCGTTGACCGCAATCGATATCAACTCATCCCGTGCAACCCGTGGGGGAGATATTGAAGAAACCGCTTTTAATACGAATCTGGAAGCCGCAGATGAGATTGCCCGTCAATTACGCCTGCGAGACCTCGGTGGTCTTATCGTTATCGATTTTATTGATATGACACCAGTTCGTCATCAGCGCGAGGTTGAAAATCGCTTGCGTGATGCAGTCCGCCAAGATCGTGCCCGTATTCAGATCGGCCGAATCTCCCGTTTTGGTCTGCTGGAGATGTCACGTCAGCGCTTAAGCCCGTCACTGGGTGAATCCAGCCATCATGTCTGTCCACGCTGTAGCGGTACGGGAACCATTCGCGATAATGAATCACTTTCCCTGTCTATTCTTCGTCTGATAGAAGAAGAAGCTCTGAAAGAAAACACTCATCAGGTTCATGCCATTGTTCCTGTTCAAATCGCTTCCTACCTGTTGAATGAGAAACGTAAAGCTGTCAGTGCGATTGAACATCGTCAGGGTGGTGTCGGAGTGGTTATCGTTCCAAACGATCAAATGCAGACCCCGCACTTCTCTGTTTTACGTGTTCGTAAAGGTGAAGAAATTTCTGCCCTGAGTTATCAGCTTTTACAAGTTCATGAAACGGAAATGATAAATGTTCAGGAAGATGCACAGCATGAACGTAAGCGCCCTGAACAACCTGCTATTTCGACTTTTGATCTGCCTACAGAACCTCCTGCACCTGTAGTGGCAAAACCAAAAGAGAAAAAAACACCAGCAAATAATCAGCAAAAAGCAGACAAACCCGGTTTGTTCAGCCGCCTTTTAAAAGCCCTGAAAAAAGCATTCAGTGGTGAGGAAGAGAAACAATCACAGGAAAAGAGCAAAAAATCTTCCGGTAACGATAATCGCCGTTCATCGGAGCGCCGTAATTCACGCCGTCAAAACCAACGTCGTGAGCGTAATGAGAATGAAACTCGTAATAATCGTGAGCGTGATGAACAACGTAAAGGACGTAATGCACAGCCTAAAAATAATGTGCAGGATGATACTGTAGTAGATAACGAGGCCCGTGAAACTCAGCAGCAACAGCGCCGTGAACAGCGTGCAGAGCGTCAACGCCGCCGTCAGGAAGAAAAACGCCAGCAGCAATTGGAAATCAAAGCGCAACAAGTAAGCAAAACTGAAGTTCCAGAGGAAGAAATCGAGGAACGTCAACCGGTTATGCCGAGACGCCAACGTCGTCAGCTTGAACAGAAAATCCGTATTACAGATAGCGTGAAAGAAGAAACTGTTATTGCTGCCTTGCCAGCAGTCACATCTGAATCTGCCCCAGTAATTGTAGAAGAAGAGAAAAAAGTTTCTGTACCGGCTGTTATCAATACAGAAATGGAAGTAACGGCTCAGCCTTCTGCTTCAGACGAATCCATTGCGCAAAATGCAAATGTGCAAGCCTCATCTGTACAAAGCTCTCTGCAAGGTAATGAGCAACAAGATAACGTCATGCCACGTCGTTCTCGCCGTTCACCACGTCATTTACGCGTCAGCGGACAACGTCGTCGTCGTTATCGTGACGAACGTAATCTGACCCAATCACCTGTACCTCTTGCAATGGCAGTAGTTTCACCTGAATTAGCATCAGGTAAAGTTTGGGTTCGTTATCCTGTCACACCTGTAACAATTTCTGAAACAGAGATTTCAACTGAAATTTCTGCTGTTGAAGGAATAGCATCAGAGCAATCCGTTGATATCATGCAAATTCCTGCGGTTGCAAAAATTGCTGAACCAGTCTTAATCTCTGATGTTACTGAAGCAATAGAGGCAGAAAAAACCACGATCAATTACAAAGATGTTAAAGCTGAATCAGTGATCCATTCTCCTGTGGTATCAGCTACAGAACCTGCCTCTGAACTGACTGAAGCGCCAATACAGGAAACTGTAGGAGCTATCAACAATGATATTGTATATCAGGTTGAAACTGTTGTGCATGACACGGTATTACATGAATCTGAGGAAGAAGCACATCAAGCAGCAGAACCGATCATTGTGACCTCTATCGCTGAACAGGAACACTATGAAGAACAGCCAACTGTCGCAACGGAAATATGCTCTCAGGCAACGGAAATTAAAGCGAAAGAGACAAAAACTGCTGAACCACAGATCATCATGGCAAAAAATCATCACGCTTATTCCCCAATGACTAAAGCTCCAGCACCGGATATGGCGGCGCAACCTGTCATTATTACTGAATGGCAACGCCCTGCTTATCCATTTAAAGGAAAAGGAGGTGCAGGTGGGCATTCTGCAACGAGCATCGCAACATCAGCAATGTCAAAACCACAGTCATCCGAATAATCGAATAGCGTAATCGCCTATAAAAAGTATCCCCCGGCATAGCCCTATCTCTTCTACACAAATCCCTCGATTGAATCGAGGGACTTTTTTGAACCTTTTTCTACCTGGCTGATCTCAATAAGAAATACTACGTTGAGGTCACGTATGATGTTTTCAACAGATGCTGAGCCATGGGCAAAAGACACTTTTCAATATGCTGATTTAGGGGATAGCCGCCGCACTAAGCGGCTGATCAAACTGACTTCTTCTCTTGCCAATCATTTAGGACAGTCTCTCGTGCAATCTTTAAAATCACCTGCGGATATCGAAGCTGCTTATCGCTTCGCTCGCAATCAAGCCATTAATCCTCAAGCTATCGCAGAAGCTGGCTTTGTCGCCACCGCTGAGCAGGTTAAGCACTATGATTGCCTCCTCGCGCTTGAAGATACGACCTCGCTGGAATTTATCCACCCTACGGTTCGAGATGAGATGGGGCACACCACATCCAATAAGTATTCCAGAGGGATGCATGCGCATTCCGTTCTGCTTTTTGCACCTGATAAGCAACAGGTCGTTGGACTCATTGAGCAGGCACGTTGGACCCGAGACCTTCAGGCTTACGGGCAAAATCAATATCATGCGAGCAGAGCTTATAAAGACAAAGAAAGCTATAAATGGGAACGGGCTTCACGCGCAATGGAAGCCCGCCTCGGTGCTGACATGCGAAAAGTTATCTCGGTCTGTGACCGGGAAGCAGACATTATCGAGTACCTGACCTATAAGGTCTCAAATCATCAGCGCTTTGTCGTTCGCTCTATGCAAAGCCGTTGCATAGAAGAAAGCAGCGACAAGCTTTATCATTACAGTGGCGCCTTGGTGTATGCGGATACGAGAACGGTTCAAGTGAGGCAAAAAGGCGGGCGAAAAGCGCGTGATGCACACTGCGAAGTGCGTTATGCGGCGGTGACCGTAAAAATCCCGGCGAATAAAACCGGTGACGGCGTCCCACTGTACTATGTCGGTTGTCAAGAAACGGGAAATCATGATGGCTTGAGCTGGCACATTCTGACCTCAGAACCCGTGAAAACAAAAGAAGATGCCCAGCGTATTCTCGATTACTACG
>NZ_JBBMXE010000018.1:0-81804 GCF_037996745.1 Xenorhabdus siamensis | reverse complement strand
GCCTGAATTCATAGGGGCAGGAGGCGAACCGGGGAACTGAAACATCTCAGTACCCCGAGGAAAAGAAATCAACCGAGATTCCCCCAGTAGCGGCGAGCGAACGGGGAGGAGCCCAGAACCTGCATCAGTCTGTGTGTCAGTGGAAGCGTCTGGAAAGGCGCACAGTAAAGGGTGACAGTCCCGTACACGAAGAGACACAGGCTGGGAGTTCGACGAGTAGGGCGGGACACGTGGTATCCTGTCTGAACAGGGGGGGACCATCCTCCAAGGCTAAATACTCCTGACTGACCGATAGTGAACCAGTACCGTGAGGGAAAGGCGAAAAGAACCCCGGCGAGGGGAGTGAAAGAGAACCTGAAACCGTGTACGTACAAGCAGTGGGAGCACCTTCGGGTGTGACTGCGTACCTTTTGTATAATGGGTCAGCGACTTATATTCTGTAGCAAGGTTAACCGTTTAGGGGAGCCGCAGGGAAACCGAGTCTTAACGGGGCGCGAAGTTGCAGGGTATAGACCCGAAACCCGGTGATCTAGCCATGGGCAGGTTGAAGGTTGGGTAACACTAACTGGAGGACCGAACCGACTAATGTTGAAAAATTAGCGGATGACTTGTGGCTGGGGGTGAAAGGCCAATCAAACCGGGAGATAGCTGGTTCTCCCCGAAAGCTATTTAGGTAGCGCCTCGTGAACTCATCTCCGGGGGTAGAGCACTGTTTCGGCTAGGGGGTCATCCCGACTTACCAACCCGATGCAAACTGCGAATACCGGAGAATGTTATCACGGGAGACACACGGCGGGTGCTAACGTCCGTCGTGAAGAGGGAAACAACCCAGACCGCCAGCTAAGGTCCCCAAGTCCTGGTTAAGTGGGAAACGAAGTGGGAAGGCTCAGACAGCCAGGATGTTGGCTTAGAAGCAGCCATCATTTAAAGAAAGCGTAATAGCTCACTGGTCGAGTCGGCCTGCGCGGAAGATGTAACGGGGCTAAACCAGGCACCGAAGCTGCGGCAGCGACATATTAATGTTGCTGGGTAGGGGAGCGTTCTGTAAGCCGCTGAAGGTGAACCGTGAGGTTTGCTGGAGGTATCAGAAGTGCGAATGCTGACATAAGTAACGATAAAGCGGGTGAAAAACCCGCTCGCCGGAAGACCAAGGGTTCCTGTCCAACGTTAATCGGGGCAGGGTGAGTCGACCCCTAAGGCGAGGCTGAACAGCGTAGTCGATGGGCAACAGGTTAATATTCCTGTACTCGGTGTTACTGCGAAGGGGGGACGGAGAAGGCTATGTCATCCGGGCGACGGTCGTCCCGGTTTAAGCGTGTAGGTGGGATAACCTGGCAAATCCGGTTATCTGTAACACTGAGGCGTGATGACGAGGCACTACGGTGCTGAAGTGACAGATGCCCGGCTTCCAGGAAAAGCCTCTAAGCATCAGGTAACAGTGAATCGTACCCCAAACCGACACAGGTGGTCAGGTAGAGAATACTCAGGCGCTTGAGAGAACTCGGGTGAAGGAACTAGGCAAAATGGTGCCGTAACTTCGGGAGAAGGCACGCTGGCATTAGGTGAAGGGACAGGCGCCCGGAGCCAAAGCCAGCCGCAGATACCAGCTGGCTGCAACTGTTTAATAAAAACACAGCACTGTGCAAACACGAAAGTGGACGTATACGGTGTGACGCCTGCCCGGTGCTGGAAGGTTAATTGATGGGGTTATCCGTAAGGAGACGCTCTTGATCGAAGCCCCAGTAAACGGCGGCCGTAACTATAACGGTCCTAAGGTAGCGAAATTCCTTGTCGGGTAAGTTCCGACCTGCACGAATGGCGTAATGATGGCCAGGCTGTCTCCACCCGAGACTCAGTGAAATTGAACTCGCTGTGAAGATGCAGTGTACCCGCGGCAAGACGGAAAGACCCCGTGAACCTTTACTATAGCTTGACACTGAACATGGAGCCTTGATGTGTAGGATAGGTGGGAGGCAGTGAAGTGTGGACGCCAGTCTGCACGGAGCCATCCTTGAAATACCACCCTTGAATGTTTGATGTTCTAACGCCGGCCCGTTATCCGGGTTGCGGACAGTGTCTGGTGGGTAGTTTGACTGGGGCGGTCTCCTCCCAAAGCGTAACGGAGGAGCACGAAGGTCAGCTAATCACGGTCGGACATCGTGAGGTTAGTGCAAAGGCATAAGCTGGCTTGACTGCGAGCGTGACGGCGCGAGCAGGTACGAAAGTAGGTCTTAGTGATCCGGTGGTTCTGTATGGAAGGGCCATCGCTCAACGGATAAAAGGTACTCCGGGGATAACAGGCTGATACCGCCCAAGAGTTCATATCGACGGCGGTGTTTGGCACCTCGATGTCGGCTCATCACATCCTGGGGCTGAAGTAGGTCCCAAGGGTATGGCTGTTCGCCATTTAAAGTGGTACGCGAGCTGGGTTTAGAACGTCGTGAGACAGTTCGGTCCCTATCTGCCGTGGGCGCTGGAAGATTGAAAGGGGCTGCTCCTAGTACGAGAGGACCGGAGTGGACGCACCACTGGTGTCCGGGTTGTCATGCCAATGGCACTGCCCGGTAGCTAAGTGCGGAAGAGATAACCGCTGAAAGCATCTAAGCGGGAAACTTGCCTTGAGATGAGTCTTCCCTTATCCCCTGAGGATACTGAAGGGCCGTCCGAGACCAGGACGTGGATAGGCTGGGTGTGTAAGCGTTGCGAGACGTTGAGCTAACCAGTACTAATGTACCGTGCGGCTTAACCTGACAACACCGAAGGGGTTTTGCGGGTTTTGAGAGAGAAGAAAGCGCAGGTTTCAGATAAAAGAGCGCCCTGAAACGGGGCGTCAGCTTGTTCGGGATTGAACACAGGATTTGTCTGGCGGCAATAGCGCGGTGGTCCCACCTGACCCCATGCCGAACTCAGCAGTGAAACGCCGTTGCGCCGATGGTAGTGTGGGGTCTCCCCATGCGAGAGTAGGGCACTGCCAGACATCAATTTAAAGATGTTGCCGGTATGAAAGGCAACATGGAAAAAGCAATTCGGTGGTGTGGTAGTTCAGTTGGTTAGAATACCGGCCTGTCACGCCGGGGGTCGCGGGTTCGAGTCCCGTCCGCACCGCCACCGTATTTAGGGGCGTAGTTCAATTGGTAGAGCACCGGTCTCCAAAACCGGGTGTTGGGAGTTCGAGCCTCTCCGCCCCTGCCAGTTAATAACTAAGTAATAATTGAATAGTTTTTAAATTAATAGCCCAGCTAATTTTAGCTGGGTTTTTCTTTTTTATCCGTGACATTATCAAAACCAGATCGCTATACACCTCCGCTTAGATCTCCGGTACACATCCCTTAACGCTCTTCGTAGAACGCTATCAGCTTGTTGCAGGTGCTTTTTCAACAGGTATTTTTAATAACTGTTGGATGAATGTATGCTGGTCACTATTTTGCAGCCAGACGGCATATAGAGGCCGTTTAATTGGCTCATTATTGGGAGCCGTAATGAGATTAGGATAATCATCAAGCCAGTGTGTAGGCAAGAACGTCGCAGCATTTACACTATCTAATAATTCTCTGGCGATATGGGCCGAAGTGGTTGTAATGATTGGTGGGTGATCATTTTTCAAAATCTGTTGTTCTTGGTGGTGAAAATCAGCTCCCCACTCGAGTTTGATGTAATTTTCTATACCTTGTTCGAGATTATGCTGGGTTGTTAATAAAACAAGTAGGATACTACCGATCACCTGGCTTTGGAATTCGTCCATTTTTGGGGGTTCTGTTGTGATTAAAAGATCTAATTCACGCGAGTGCAGTTGTTTGACCAGAGACTGACGTGTAGAAACTCTTGATTCGACTCTCATTCCTTGGTTATCCCGATAAAACATATTTAACCAAGGAGTTAGGTAGGCTTCCCATAGGGATGCTGTAGCACCGATAGAGAGCTCTGTATGCTGTGAGACGTAGTTGATCTCTTTCTTTGCTAACTGCCAAGTATTCATTAACGATTCTGCATAGGGGACAAGGCGTTCGCCAGCCGCAGTTAGGCGGATATTATTGCGATGTCGTGTGAATAAATTAGCACCTAACTGATTTTCTAGTTGTCGGATCCGAAAGCTAACGGCGGATTGTGTTAGATAGAGTGATTCAGCTGCCCGACCAAAGTGACGAGTCTTACTGACTTCCAAAAAGGTTTTCAGTAATTCGGTGTCCACATGCATCTCCAATAGTTTTTGTCGTTAAGATTTAAATATTTTGTTTTACAGAATGTCAAGCCTCCCTAATACTCCGCGCCATAATTAGTATGACTGTAGAGTTAGGAGTGTGTCAGATGGCTGAAAGCTTCATCACGACTAATCGTTTTTTTGATAATAAAAATTATCCACGCGGGTTTTCTCGTCACGGGGATTTCACCATCAAAGAGGCCCAATTATTAGAACGTCATGGTCATGCGTTCAATGAATTGGATCTTGGCAAACGTGAACCACAAACAGACGAAGAAAAATTGTTTGTCGCTGTTTGCCGTGGTGAGCGTGCCCCTGCAACAATAGAAGAAAAAGTATGGGCTAAGTATTTGGCGAAAATTAGCCGCCCAAAACGTTTCCATACTCTTTCCGGTGGAAAACCACAGTTAGATCCTTCTGAGGACTATACTGATTCTGATGATTAATATCATCATTGGGATGATGGGTCCATCAAGAGGGGCGAATTAGCCCCTCTTCTAGTCATCCAACCTGTTTTTGTAACTGAATAAGTAACCTATCCATACTCCGGTAACTGAGAGCTTCCATAATATCCGGCCTTTCTATTCTCTTTTGCTCTTTCAAATCTGCAATCGTACGTGAAACCTTTAATATCCGGTGCCAAGCGCGTACAGATAGCCCTAATTTTAGTAAAGTGTTTTCCAGAAAAACGGCATCTTCCATTTTTAGTTTACAAACACATTCAGTTTGTTGGCGATTAAGATGTGCATTTACATGCCCACACCGCTCTATTTGTATGTTTCTGGCATGTTGTACTCTCTTTTTGACTTCATGGCTACTTTCACCATGTTTTGTTGATGATTGACTCAAGATACCCGGAGGGAGTAGAGGAACTTCAATGGAGAGGTCAAAACGATCTAAAAAAGGACCTGAAAGTTTGGAAAGATAGCGTAATATTTGTTGTGGACTACTGCGATTGTGTAATCCCTGATGATATCCTGTCGGGCTTGGATTCATGGCCGCAATCAATTGGACTTGGGCAGGAAAACAAACTTTTGCCCTTGCACGAGATATGATAATTTCGCCAGATTCTAGTGGTTCACGTAATGCATCAAGGACACTTCGGTTAAACTCGGGCAATTCATCTAAGAATAAAACGCCATTGTGTGCAAGTGAAATTTCTCCGGGTTTAGGGATTGAGCCTCCGCCAACGAGAGCGGCCATTGATGAACTATGATGAGGCGCTCTAAACGGTCGTATATGCCATTTTTGGGGATTAATTGACTGACCGACCAGACTATTGATAGCTGCGACGTCCAGTGCTTCCTGATGCGTTAGAGACGGTAATAGGTCGCATAACCGACTGGCTAGCATTGTCTTACCTGTACCGGGGGGCCCAAGTAGCAGAAGATTGTGTCCACCTGCGGCAGTGATCTCCAGAGCACGTTTGGCTTGCTCTTGTCCAATAATGTCTCGTAGATCTAACAGTGGTGGCTCATCTTGTGGAGCAACAGGGGAAGGAGAAGATAATATTGTTTTTTCGCCATGCAAAAAATGGCAAACTTGTAGTAAGTGACTGGCTAATAGCGTTTTACTTTGGGATAAGATAGCTAATTCTGTTTGATTTTCTGTGGATAAAATCAATTGCCTACCTGCATTTTTAGCACTGAGTGCTGCGGGAATGGCTCCTGTAACCTTACGTATCTCACCTGAAAGCGCTAACTCTCCCAAAAACTCATAATTATGCAATTTATTTGGTGGAATTTGCTCTGAAGCCGCCAAAATTGCAATAGCGATAGGTAAATCATATCTTCCTCCTTCTTTGGGAAGGTCTGCCGGAGCCAGGTTAACTGTGATTCTTTTTGGTGGATAGGTAAAACCGCTATTGATCAAAGCACTTCTGACGCGATCTCTGGCTTCTTTAACTGTCGTTTCCGGCAAACCAACCAGTGTTAAACCGGGTAAACCGTTACTGATGTGTGCTTCTATTGTGACGATGGGAGAATCAATACCTATTGTTGCCCGTGTATAGATGATAGCGAGTGCCATGTGCTCTCCTTAGCAAGAAAGCAATTATCATGAATTGATAAAAAATAATAGAAAGTCTCCTTTTGTTATTTTGCGAAGGCGCTCGAAAATATATTTATTTTTCCTTAAACTCATTATTAACAATATATTGTTATTTAATGTTTTTTGTTTAGTGATGACCTTTTGGAAATCTGTGAAATAGATTCATACGGTATTATCATTTTGTTGATTATTTTATTAATTAGATGAACTAATTAGCTGCTTTTATTTTTTGTTTATAATGATACTGCCGCATAAAAATGCCTCTTTTAACATTTATGTTTTGTAATTAGGTGATTAAATTGTATTTGTGTAATTTATCTTATTAATTATTTTATGAAACATATAAATAGTGATTTTTTATCCTCATTAAAGAAATGAGCGCTGTTAACTTTGCTGGGATTATGGTTATCTTTATGAAAAATATAAATAAAATCATTTTCCAAATAAAAAAATTAAAATAATGATTGTCAACAATTATAGAAAGTGATACTTGTAAAATATACGTCGAACATATGAATGAGAACGAAAAGAATTATGAGCAAATTTGTTCTAGTGATTAGCCTAATTATTAGCGTGGTAGTGATTATTCTACCGTGCGGGGCTGCACTTGAACGAAGGAAGGCGTAGACAGAAAGATAGCCAGATTTCACGAAGAAGCCCCCGCACCGAAAAGGAGCGGGGGCTTTTTTTACACATACCAAAAAACGAACATAAAACAACATCACAACACTGGTACTGACAGAGTAAACGCAATAGGAGGATGGTATGAACGGGGCTCAATGGGTCGTACAAGCATTACGAAAGCAGGGAGTTGAGAAAGTTTTCGGTTATCCAGGCGGAGCTATTATGCCTGTGTATGATGCTTTGTATGATGGCGGTATTGAACATTTGTTGTGCCGCCATGAACAAGGAGCGGTTATGGCTGCCATTGGCTATGCAAGGGCAAGTGGTAAGCCTGGAGTTTGTATCGCGACATCAGGGCCTGGCGCAACAAATTTGATTACCGGGTTAGCTGATGCTTTGTTGGATTCTGTTCCCGTCGTTGCTATTACTGGTCAAGTAAGTTCTGAAGCTATCGGTACAGATGCTTTTCAAGAAATCGATATGTTGGGACTTTCTCTTGCCTGTACCAAACACAGTTTTCTGGTGGAATCGCTGGAAAAATTGCCTCAAGTTATGGCCGAAGCCTTTGCCATTGCCACGGAAGGCCGTCCTGGCCCCGTTTTGGTGGATTTACCGAAAGATATTCAGTTAAAACAAGGCGAATTCGCACCTTACTTAATGCCTGTCGTTGCCCTATCCTCTCTGCCTGAGCGTGAATTGGAACAAGCTCGCCATATGATGGCTTGTTCCAAAAAACCTATTTTGTATATCGGGGGAGGTGTTGGAATGTCAGATGCGGTGCCTGAATTACGCCGTTTAGTGGCAGAAACGGGGCTACCTGTTGTCTCTACACTCAAAGGATTGGGGGCTGCGGATGCTGGGCATGAATGTTATTTGGGGATGTTGGGAATGCATGGCACAAAAGCTGCCAATTTCGCGGTTCAATCCTGTGATTTGCTTATTGCTGCCGGAACTCGTTTTGATGACCGGGTAACCGGGAAACTGAATACCTTTGCTCCGCATGCCAAAGTCATCCATTTAGATATCGACCCTGTTGAATTAAATAAGTTGCGTCAGGCACATGTTTCATTATTAGGGAATTTAAAAACGTTGTTGCCTCATTTACAGCAGCCTTTGTCGATTAAGGCATGGCAACAAGAAGTTAAACAGTTAAAAAATGAACATGCATGGCGCTATGACCATCAGGGGAACAGTATTTATGCTCCCGCATTGTTAAAACAGATATCTGAGCGCAAGCCATCAAATACTGTTGTGACCACTGATGTGGGACAACATCAGATGTGGACTGCCCAACATATGACATTTGATGGGCCTGAGAACTTCATTACTTCCAGTGGGTTGGGCACGATGGGATTTGGCATCCCGGCGGCGATTGGTGCACAAATGGTTCGCCCGAAGGATATGGTCATTTGTATATCCGGTGATGGCTCTTTCATGATGAATGTTCAGGAATTAGGCACTATTAGACGCAAAAAATTACCTATTAAGATGGTCTTGCTGGATAACCAGCGTTTGGGGATGGTTAAGCAATGGCAGGAATTATTTTTTGATAAGCGCTATAGCGAAACTATTCTAACCGATAATCCTGATTTTATTACCTTAGCAAAATCCTTTGATATTCCAGGCCAACACATTACAGACAAGTCGCAAATCAATACAGCGTTAGATGCCCTTTTCAACAGTGAAGGTCCCTATTTACTACATGTATCGATTAATGAATTAGAAAATGTTTGGCCATTGGTTCCACCTGGCGCAAGTAACGCAAATATGTTGGAGAGATCATTATGATGCAGCATCAACTTGCTATTCAGGCACGATTCTGCCCTGAAATTCTTGAAAGAATTCTGAGAGTTACCCGCCATCGTGGTTTTCAGATATGTGCATTGAATATGGATCATACAATAGATAGTGATAATGTAAGTATTGAACTCACTGTCGCCAGTCAGCGTCCTGTGAATTTACTTTTTTCCCAGTTGATGAAGCTGGTTGATGTTGCTGATGTTGAGATACAACACAAAAAATCACAATTGATAAGCGCATAGTGCGCATTCGAAGGAAACAAAAGAATGACAAAGCAAGCTGATTATATTTGGTTCAATGGGGAAATGGTTCCCTGGGCTGATGCAAAAATACACGTTATGTCCCACGCCCTGCATTATGGAACGTCAGTATTTGAAGGTGTCCGTTGTTACAACTCGCACAAAGGGCCTGTTGTTTTTCGTCATCGTGAACACATGCAGCGCTTGCATGACTCAGCCAAGATTTACCGTATGCCCGTGAGCCAGAGTGTCGATGAATTAATGGAAGCTTGTCGTGAAACACTCCGCAAAAACAAATTAGTCAGCGCTTACGTTCGCCCATTGGTTTTTATTGGTGATGTGGGAATGGGGGTAAATCCTCCTGCGGGTTATGAAACAGATGTCATTATTGCCGCCTTTCCGTGGGGAGCGTATCTCGGAGAGGAAGCACTGGAACAAGGCATTGATGCAATGGTTTCTTCATGGAACCGTGCTGCGGCAAACACAATTCCAACAGCGGCAAAAGCGGGTGGTAATTACTTATCTTCTTTGCTGGTGGGTAGTGAAGCCCGGCGCCATGGTTATCAGGAAGGGATTGCTTTGGATGTTCATGGCTATATTTCAGAAGGTGCGGGTGAAAACCTATTTGAAGTCAAAAATGGTGTTTTGTTCACACCGCCATTCACTTCTGCTGCGTTACCGGGGATCACACGAGATGCCATTATCAAACTGGCACAGGATCTCGGTCTGGAAGTTCGTGAGCAGGTCCTTTCCCGCGAATCACTCTATCTGGCTGATGAAGTCTTTATGACCGGAACAGCAGCAGAAATTACTCCAGTCCGTAGTGTAGATGGTATTCAGGTTGGAATTGGTAAATGTGGGCCTATCACCAAAAAAATTCAGAGTGCATTCTTCGGCCTATTTGATGGTTCGACAGAAGATAAATGGGGCTGGTTAGATCCAGTGAATCCTTAATAACCTGATTCCTTTATAACTAAGACAAAATTTAACGGGCGGCTCGTTCACCGCCTGCTTTCTGATGCTGATTAGATAGACATGGGAGTGAAAAATAATGCCTAAATACCGTTCTGCCACGACAACTCATGGCCGCAATATGGCAGGGGCTCGTGCTTTATGGCGTGCTACGGGGATGACTGATGCGGACTTTGGTAAGCCCATCATCGCCGTTGTGAACTCATTTACTCAATTCGTGCCTGGGCATGTTCATTTGCGGGATTTGGGCAAGCTGGTGGCTGAACAGATTGAGGCATCCGGTGGCGTTGCAAAAGAATTTAACACCATCGCAGTTGATGATGGCATCGCAATGGGGCATGGAGGAATGCTTTATTCTCTGCCTTCTCGTGAGCTGATTGCTGATTCGGTCGAATATATGGTGAATGCACACTGTGCGGATGCGATGGTATGTATTTCCAACTGTGACAAGATCACACCGGGCATGTTGATGGCATCACTGCGTTTGAATATTCCGGTTATTTTTGTTTCAGGAGGCCCGATGGAAGCGGGTAAGACGCGGTTATCCGATCAGCTCATCAAGTTGGATCTGGTTGATGCGATGATCCAGGGAGCTAATCCGAATATCAGTGATGAACAGAGTGAGCAAATCGAACGTTCTGCCTGCCCGACCTGTGGTTCTTGTTCCGGCATGTTTACCGCGAATTCAATGAACTGTTTGACAGAAGCACTGGGGCTTTCGCAACCGGGTAATGGATCGCTACTTGCTACACATGCAGATCGTAAGACCCTATTTATCAACGCGGGTAAGCGCATTGTTGAATTAACCAAACGCTACTATGAACAAAACGATGATAGCGCTTTGCCACGTAATATTGCGACCAAAGCTGCATTTGAGAATGCCATGACACTGGATATTGCGATGGGAGGGTCGACAAACACTGTTCTGCACTTATTGGCAGCAGCTCAGGAGGGTGAAGTTGATTTCACTATGGCAGATATTGATCGTCTGTCTCGTCAAGTGCCCCATTTATGCAAGGTGGCGCCAAGTACTCAAAAATACCATATGGAAGACGTGCATCGGGCGGGTGGAGTGATTGGTATTCTTGGTGAGCTGGATCGTGCTGGATTGTTGCATCGAAATGTGAAAAACATTCTGGGCTTGGACTTGTCACAAACGTTGGCTCAGTACGACATCATGCTGACAGGAGATGACGATGTTAAGAACATGTACGCGGCGGGACCAGCAGGAATTCGTACTACCCAAGCTTTCTCGCAGGATTGTCGTTGGCCATCTTTGGACACAGACCGGAAAGAAGGATGTATCCGTGAACGTGCTCATGCTTACAGCCAAGATGGGGGACTGGCTGTTTTGTATGGTAACGTTGCCGCGGACGGTTGTATCGTGAAAACCGCAGGAGTGGATGAAAGTATTCTCACTTTCCGTGGCCCTGCTAAAGTTTATGAAAGTCAGGAAGATGCAGTAGACGCGATTCTGGGCGGAAAAGTTGTAGCGGGGGACGTTGTAGTTATTCGTTATGAAGGCCCGAAAGGTGGTCCTGGTATGCAGGAAATGCTCTATCCAACCACTTACCTAAAATCAATGGGATTGGGAAAAAGCTGTGCTTTGATCACTGATGGGCGTTTTTCAGGAGGGACATCTGGGCTATCGATTGGTCATGTTTCTCCTGAAGCAGCTAATGGTGGCTTGATTGGATTGGTTCATGACGGTGATATCATCAATATTGATATTCCAAACCGTAAAATCCAGTTGAATGTCAGCGAAAAAGAACTGACTGAACGGAAACAAGCTGAATTATCGTGTGGTGATAATATGTGGACACCTAAGTTCCGAAAGCGTCAGGTCTCTTTTGCATTGCGGGCTTATGCTTTATTAGCGACCAGTGCTGATAAAGGAGCTGTACGTGATAAGACTAAGCTGGGGAGTTGATTGTGGCGGTTTATCCTCTTAATACTGAACCCAAGGGAGCGGAATATCTCAAAGCTGCACTGAGTGCACCAGTTTATGATGTTGCTCAAGTCACCCCATTACAGGAAATGAAAAAAATCTCTGCTCGTTTAGATAACACTATCTTAGTTAAACGAGAAGATCGTCAGTTGGTACACAGTTTCAAATTGCGTGGCGCATACGCGATGATTGCCAGCTTAACGGAAGAGCAAAGAGCTAAGGGGGTGATCACCGCATCTGCGGGTAATCATGCACAAGGTGTCGCATTATCGGCCAGTAAGGTTGGTGTTAAAGCCACTATAGTGATGCCGATAGCTACAGCAGATATTAAAGTTGATGCAGTACGCAGTTTTGGTGGTGAAGTGTTATTACATGGCGCAAACTTCGATGAAGCGAAAGCAAAAGCGATTGAGATGTCAAAAGAACATAGTTACACCTTCGTGCCACCATTTGATCACCCTGCTGTGATTGCTGGTCAGGCAACTTTGGCGATGGAGCTTTTACAGCAAGATGTTCATCTTGATCGCATTTTTGTTCCCGTTGGTGGTGGTGGGTTGATTGCTGGTATTGCAGTGCTCATCAAACAACTTGTACCAGAAATGAAAGTCATTGGTGTGGAGGCTGAGGATTCTGCCTGTTTGAAAGCTGCTCTGGAAGCCGGTCATCCCGTTGATTTACCTAGAGTCGGGTTATTTGCGGAAGGTGTTGCCGTTAAACGTATTGGCAATGAAACATTCCGTTTATGTCAGCAATATGTTGATGATGTGATTACGGTAGATAGTGATGCCATTTGTGCAGCCATGAAAGATATCTTCGAAGATGTCAGAGCGATCGCAGAGCCTTCCGGAGCTTTGGCGCTGGCGGGATTGAAGAAATATGTCCAGCAGCACCAGATTAAGGGGGAGAGACTCGCACATATTCTTTCTGGCGCTAATGTGAATTTTCATGGTTTACGTTATGTCTCCGAACGTTGTGAGCTAGGGGAGCAGCGTGAAGCTTTGCTGGCGGTAACTATTCCTGAGCAAAAAGGTAGTTTCCTGAATTTCTGCCAGATACTGGGCCCCCGCTTTGTGACAGAATTCAGCTACCGTTATTCAGATGCTGCTGCTCCAGATAAAGCCTGTATTTTTGTTGGGATACGATTGGGACGTGGAAATGTTGAACGTATTGAAATTATTGAAGAACTGAAAACTGCGGGATATCAGGTATCTGATTTTACTGATGATGAAATGGCGAAACTGCATGTTCGTTATATGATCGGTGGCAGACCACCCAGACTATTGCAGGAGCGGTTATTTAGCTTTGCTTTTCCCGAATCACCGGGAGCATTGTTGAAATTTTTGCAAACATTAGGAGCACATTGGAATATCACACTGTTTCATTATCGTAGCCATGGCACAGATTACGGACGCGTACTGGCCGCTTTTGAATTGTCAGGATCGGAAATCTGTTTTGATCGCCATTTAGATGAGCTGGGTTATGAATACCATGATGAGACTGATAATCCCTCGTTTAATCTGTTGTTGAAATAGAAATAGTTAATATTATTATGAGAAATAGCACCTTTTAGAGTGCTATTTTTTTCATGGGATCACGTTATTTCAGAGGATAATAATCCCCAAAATGCCTTTATCAGTGGTTCATGCAGCCGCTTGCCAAGAGCACAAACTCCTAACTCGAATGGTTCAACCAACGAAATATTTTCCAACAGTAATATACGGTTGCGTACTGGCTCCGGGCTATTTTCAACAACAACCGCAGGGATTAACGCAATACCACAACCTAAAGCGACCATGGAAACAATCGCTTCATGACCAGAAACTGTAGCATAAATCTGTGGATGATTAATTTTGTGCCGGCGGAACCAAAGCTCGATACGCTTACGGGAAGGTCCGTGTTCTGGCAAAATGAATGGAATTGCGTTCCAGTCTGGTTGCTCTTGTGTAGCAAACGTTCGTACTGCACAAGGCAAAGAAGGAGCGATCAGTATTAGCGGAATTTCACCAATCTTGGTAAAGCGAACATTATCAGATAGTTTTTCTGGTTTACCTGCAATGCCTAAATCTGCTTCTTCAGATTGCACCTTATAAACAGCGTCTGCGGCATCCCCTGTTGTCAGTTTAATTTCCACCAAAGGATGTTCGGCCCGAAATTTATCTAGAACCTGCGGAAGATGGCTATAAGCGGCAGTAACCGAACAAAAAAGGCGTAATTCTCCCGTTAAAGATGGGCTTTGGTGATTCAGTGAATGGAGCAGTTGCTGATATTGCAACAGAGTTTGTTGGGCAAATTGCTTTAATTGCTCCCCTGCTAAGGTCAGTTTTACTGTCCGATTATCTCGCAGAAATAGTGAGTGCCCCAATTGTTCTTCAATACGTTGAATTTGGCGTGAAAGCGTGGATGGACTGACATGCATAGCTTTGGCTGTACGACCAAAATGACAACTTTCTGTAAGATGTAAAAATAGTTTTAGATCACGTAAGTCCATCGTTTTTCTGCCTTTTACTAGATTTTTTTGCTATTTATCCGTCGTACAGTGGAAGATTGTTACAAAAAAGACATGTTGCGTAAATTGCAATACAGTCTTGTTAATATATCAATTTAAGCAATGGATTTCATGTCATATATTGGCTTTATTGCAAACAACATCACACCTAATTATATCGGAGTCACCATGGCTAATTATTTTGATACATTGAACTTACGCCAGAAATTGGCGCAGTTAGGCAAATGTCGTTTTATGACGCGGGAAGAATTTGCTGACGGGGCAGGGTATTTAAAAGGCAAGAAAGTGGTGATTGTCGGTTGTGGTGCGCAAGGATTGAATCAAGGGCTGAATATGCGTGATTCTGGCCTGGATATTGCCTATGCTCTGCGTAAAGAAGCTATTGCAGAGAAACGTGCATCATGGCGTAAGGCAACTGAAAATGGTTTTAACGTCGGCACATATGAGGCGTTGATCCCACAAGCTGATTTGGTCATTAACCTGACTCCGGACAAACAGCACTCTGCGGTTGTACAGGCCGTTCAGCCGTTAATGAAAGCAGGTGCGGCTTTGGGGTATTCCCACGGTTTTAATATTGTCGAAGTGGGTGAGCAGATCCGTAAAGACATCACGGTTGTGATGGTTGCTCCGAAGTGCCCAGGAACGGAAGTGCGTGAAGAATATAAGCGCGGATTTGGTGTTCCGACTCTGATTGCCATCCATCCGGAAAACGATGCAAAAGGCGAAGGCATGGCAATTGCGAAAGCATGGGCAGCCGCAACCGGAGGCCATCGTGCAGGCGTTCTGGAATCCTCTTTTGTGGCAGAAGTGAAATCTGACTTAATGGGTGAGCAAACGATTCTGTGTGGGATGTTACAGGCGGGTTCTCTGTTGTGTTATGACAAGCTGGTGGCTGATGGCGCAGATCCGGGATATGCGGGTAAATTGATCCAGTTTGGTTGGGAAACTATCACAGAAGCCCTGAAACAAGGTGGCATTACCTTGATGATGGACAGGCTCTCTAATCCAGCAAAACTGCGTGCTTATGCCCTTTCTGAACAGTTGAAAACCGTTTTAACTCCACTGTTCCAAAAACATATGGATGACATTATTTCTGGTAAATTCTCTTCCACTATGATGGCTGACTGGGCGAATGATGACAAAGATCTGCTGACCTGGCGTGCAGAAACAGGTCAAACGCCATTCGAGAACTATCCTGATTACAGTGGTCATATTAGTGAACAAGAATACTTTGATCACGGCGTACTGATGGTTGCGATGGTTAAAGCCGGGGTAGAACTGGCATTTGATACAATGGTAGATTCAGGCATTATTGAAGAGTCCGCTTATTATGAATCACTACATGAACTGCCATTAATTGCGAATACCATTGCTCGTAAGCGTCTCTATGAAATGAACGTGGTGATTTCTGATACGGCAGAATATGGTAACTACTTGTTCTCTTATGTTGCGGTGCCATTATTGCAGGAAAAATTCATGCCAACCCTACAGACCGGGGATTTAGGCAAGGCTGTTGTTGATGTTGATAAAGGTATCGATAATGCCCAATTACGCGATGTTAATGACGCTATCCGTAACCACCCAATTGAGGTTGTAGGCCGGACTTTACGTGGTTATATGACAGATATGAAACGTATTGCTGTCGGTGGATAATACCTGCTGATAATGCCAATCTATTGTATGCCCGATATTGTTGTATGCCCGATATAGTATGTCGGGCATAATTTTAATCTCAGTTACAGATTAAGTCTTTGCTTCAGTTCATCAATTTCCTGACGCTGGAATGTATCAAAATGTTCTCTCGGTTGTTGAGCCTTAATCATGTTCAGTAAAGGATCCTGAACTTTAGTGCGGACACCGCTCAATTCTTCCAGTACGGCCAAGCCACAGAATGGCACATAGAGTTCGGAATAACCACCTTCATGTACGACAACCAGTTTGCCGTCGCATAATTCATCTGCTGCCTGTTGTATTTTACGCGTCATTTCCCGAAAACTCTCACTATGGAGCTGCATGCTGGCAAGTGGATCAAAAGAGTTTGCATCATATCCACAGGCGACAATAATCAATTCGGGTTGATAACGTTGTAATGCGGGAAGAACGATTTGATCCATAGCATACATGTAACTATCATGCCCGGCTCCTGCCATGAGTGGAATATTGATATTAAAGCCTTTTCCTTTACCTGCACCGATATCATCTTCACCACTGTACCCTTCGGGATAACAACCATCCTGATGCAATGAAATCGTCAAAACATCATCACGTTCCCAAAAGATATGTTGTGTTCCGTTACCGTGATGAACATCCCAGTCAACGACTGCGACCCGGCCAAGCCCAAACTGCTTTTTGGCCCGCTCAATGGCAAGGGAGATATTGGCAAGGTAACAAAATCCCATGGCTTTATCTGGCAGACAATGGTGTCCGGGGGGACGGGACAGGCTATAAGCGTTGTCCAGTTCGCCATGCAAGACGGCTTCCACTGCCGCACAGGCTAATCCGGCAGATAATTTGGCGATTTCATAACTGCCTGGTCCTACAGAGGCTTCAGAGCCAAGCATACCTGTACCACAGTCACTCAGAGACTTAAAATTCTGCAAATACGCTTCTGGGTGGATAAGCCTTAAGGTTGTTTCATCAATAGGATCAGCCCCTAACAGTTGTAATGAGCGGCTTAAGCCAGAAACATCCATTAAGTTTTTCATTCTGCGCTTAGTTTCTGGCGACTCGGCATGACTTGTTCCGGATGGTGGTTGTACCCATCCGCCAATTGGAAGCGTTACGACATGTTGTAATCCGGTAGTGTGCCAGAAACAGCTTTCATCAAAGAAAAAACCTGTTTTGCGTAACATATTGTATCCTCTTTGGCTGACTATTATAAAAACAAAAAATTTATTATTGCTATATCAATCAAATAGATGAAACCGATGTTATTTTTTACAATGCATTGATAGCTACTATTACATATAGAAAAATAATAAATCTATGAAAGAACACTGAATCTGGAAACGACTAAAATAATTATTTTTGATTGATGGATATCATGATTAATGAGCCATTGAGAAAAGCTAAGATAATTAACTGGATAGGGTTTATCATTTATTGTTAACTTATTTTAAAATAAGACTATTTATTATTTTGGGGAAGGATTTTCATTGAAAATGGGGCATTACTATATTTTCTTTCTGTTATTTTAATATATCTTTTACGCGTACTTCCATCTTGATTGAAAATAGCTAACTGAAGTAGATTGATTATTTTATTTAGTAATAACTACCTGCTGTAAAGAAAATCTCCTTCCTGTGCTGCTTTCTGCTACAATTTCGCTCCTTGATCTTTCATCCTGACATAACCTTCAAAACAGTATGCGATTAAATCCTAGCCAACAACAAGCGGTTGAGTTTGTAACAGGGCCTTGTTTGGTTCTGGCGGGTGCTGGCTCCGGTAAGACCAGAGTTATCACCAATAAAATAGCCCACTTGATCCGTATTTGTGGTTATCAAGCCCGTCATATTGCGGCAGTGACTTTCACCAATAAAGCCGCACGCGAAATGAAAGAGCGTGTAGCCCAAACATTGGGTCGTCAGGAAACTAAGGGATTAATGATCTCAACATTCCATACGTTAGGGCTGGAGATCGTCAAGCGTGAATATAAAGCACTTGGAATGAAGAGTAACTTTTCTCTGTTTGATGATCAGGATCAAATGGCATTGTTGAAAGATCTGACCGCAGATTTATTGGAAGAAGATAAAGATCTACTACAAAAACTCATCTCAAATATCTCCAACTGGAAGAATGACTTGATGTCACCCGAACAGGTGATGAGACAAGCCCGTTTAGCTCAAGAACATCAGTTTGCAGAGTGCTATCGTCGTTACGATTTACATCTGAACAGTTGCAATGTTCTTGATTTTGATGATCTGATTACTAAACCAACATTGTTGTTAATGCGGGACGAAGAAGTCAGAGAGCGTTGGCAAAACAGAATTCGTTACTTGCTGGTTGATGAATATCAGGATACCAATACCAGTCAGTATCAACTGGTGAAGTTACTGGTAGGTAACCGGGCGCGTTTTACCGTTGTCGGTGATGATGACCAGTCAATTTATTCATGGCGCGGTGCTCGTCCGCAAAACCTAATCCTGTTAAAGGAAGATTTTCCACAGCTCAATGTGATCAAGCTGGAGCAGAATTATCGCTCATCAGGGAGAATTCTGAAATCGGCAAATATCCTGATTGCGAATAATCTTCATGTATTTGAGAAGAAACTTTTTTCTGAGTTGGGTTATGGCGATCCTCTACGTGTGATCGAAGCAAATAATGAAGATCATGAAGCTGAGCGTGTCGTAGGGGAATTGATCGCCCATCACTTTATCAATAAAACTGAGTATAAAGATTACGCTATTTTATACCGTGGTAATCATCAATCCCGTATCTTTGAAAAGATGTTGATGCAAAACCGCATTCCTTACCGCATTTCTGGTGGAACGTCGTTTTTTTCCCGGCCGGAAATTAAGGATTTGCTCTCTTATCTGCGGGTAATGACTAATCCTGATGATGACAGTGCATTTTTACGTATCGTCAATACACCACGCCGGGAAATAGGGCCAGTGACGGTTCAGAAATTGGGAGAATGGGCAAGGCAGCGTAACAAAAGCTTGTATCATGCCAGTTTCGACCTTGGTTTGGAGCAGAATTTGTCTGGTCGCGGATTGGCTGCTCTACAGCGTTTTACCCACTGGATGGATGAAATTTCCTGTCAGGCAGAGCGTGAGCCATTGTTGGCGGTAAGGGATTTATTGCACGGCATGGATTATGAAAGTTGGCTGTATGAGAACTCTCCCAGTCCTAAGGCTGCTGAAATGAGGATGAAAAATGTCAATCAACTTTTCACTTGGATGAGTGAAATGCTTGAAGGTGATGATCTGAATGAACCCATGACACTCTCTCAGGTTGTGGCTCGCTTTACTTTACGAGATATGCTGGAGCGAGGTGAAGAAGATGAGGAATTGGATCAGGTTCAGCTTATGACGTTGCATGCTTCCAAAGGCCTGGAATTTCCTTATGTTTTTCTGGTAGGAATGGAGGAAGGGTTATTACCACATCAAAGCAGTATTGATGAGGATAATATCGAAGAAGAACGGCGTTTGGCTTATGTTGGTATTACCCGTGCACAACGGGAACTCTTTTTTACCCTCAGTAAAGAGCGTCGTCAGTATGGAGAATTGATCCGTCCTGAACCAAGCCGATTTTTGTTAGAGTTACCACAAGATGATCTGGATTGGCCACAAGCTAAGAGAGTCGTCAGTGCAGAAGAACGTATGAAACAGGGGCAATCACGTCTTGCGGATATCAAATCCCGTTTTGGCCTTGGACAAAAAAATGGTGGTAACTAAGCGGGTTAATATCCTTACCCCAGCTTCATCACCAGTGATGTGACTGGGGGAGTTTTTCCTTCGTTTTTTCTTGTAAGTTAAGAGTTATTAGAATGCATAATTATCCTAAATTGGAATTATTTTCCTCTTCAATAACTTGCTCTTCAATAATTAATGGCCATTGAATATAACTTTGCCACTTGACTTCTTGATGTAATGTTTCGGCACTGAGAGGATGTTGTGTTTGCCACTGATGGGGAAGAGTAATCGTCAGTATGTCATCTTCTGCCCGCAAACGCAGAGTTGCTAAAGAATCATCCCGCCGACGGCTGGCAAAGATAATGGCAAGACGCAGTAAACGGCATAACCGCAGCGCCAGTAATACTGGTAACGCATTTTGTTGACTTAATGATGCCAGATTGATGGCTCCACTTTGATTTTTCAACAACGTCGCTAGTAAGCGTTTTTGAGCAGGAGTATAGCCGGGTAGGTCTAAGTGGCTGATCAGATAAGCAGAATGAGCTGGCCCTTGGCGAAAATCGACACACAAGCCGATTTCATGGAGCAAACAAGCGCTGACTAACAGTTCCCGACATCGCTCATCCAATTCCCACGTTTTAGCGATTTGTTGAAAAAAATATTCTGCTAGTTGTCTGACTCGCTGTGCCTGTTTAGTATCGACCTGAAAGCGTTGTTGAATATCTTGCAAGGTTCTGGCACGGATATCTCGTTCGACAGGAAGTTCCAGCATGCCATAAACCAGCCCCTCACGTAGCGCACCTCCTGCCAGAGTCATACTTTCGATACCTAAGGCCTGGAAGATAGCAATCAGGATTGCCAAACCGCTTGGAAAAACCAATGCCCGCTCTAGTGTCAGGCCATCTATCTCCAGCTCTTCCAGTTTTCCACATTCAATCGCCTTAGATTTAAGCTGTTGCAATTTGGACAGAGTGATAAGCTCATCCATACCTTGGGCAATCATGATCTCCTGAAGAGCCTGCACTGTACCCGATGCTCCGACACAAATCTGCCAGCCTTGTTCCAGAAGTGCTGTGATAACAGGAGTAAGAATATGGTGAGCGGCCGTTTCTGCTTTAGCAAAGTTCTCTTCTGTCAGACTACGATCATTGAAATAGCGTTCGAGCCAGGTAACACAGCCCATTTCAAGGCTGAATAACTGTGTAGCCTTTGCACCAGTACCCGTGACGAGTTCTGTACTGCCGCCACCAATATCCACCACGAGACGTTTTTCCGGCCCGCCTGTAGTGTGGGCAACACCTTGATAAATCAGCCGAGCTTCTTCTTCACCTTTGATAACTTTAACCGGGGTACCTAATATTTTAGAGGCCTTGCCAACAAATTCATTGGAATTTTCGGCAAGTCGTAATGTTGCTGTAGCGACAACGCGGATCTGTAGAGCAGGGATATCCTGCAAATATTCTGCAAAAAGGCGAAGGCATTGCCATCCCCGCTCCATTGCCTGTTGGGATAAATGGTTATTTTTATCCAATCCAGCGGCCAGCCTGACTTTACGTTTAATGCGGGCGACCACTTGAATACTATCGGATACTCTGCGGACAACCAGCATATGAAAACTGTTTGAGCCTAAATCGATAGCGGCATAGAGCGAAGAACTCAGCATTTTGTTATTCCAGAATTATGTTAATCAGCCTGAACATTACGGTTACGAATTGCGTTTACGATTACGAACAGTATTACCACGGCGCGTCATATTGGTACGGCGCGGATGTCCTCCTGAACGTGCGCGGTTGCGGCGTTTGGGCACGGGTAAATCTTTTAGTAATGCATCGCTGTTATATTTGCTCACAGGGATCTGATGCTGGATATATTCTTCAATGGCTGGCAGGTTCAGCGCGTATTCTTCACAGGCCAGACTGATGGAATGGCCGCTTTCGCCGGCACGGCCAGTTCGGCCAATACGATGAACGTAATCTTCACAGTCATCCGGTAAATCATAGTTAAACACATGTGTTACGGAAGGAATATGCAACCCACGTGCAGCAACATCGGTGGCGACCAAAATATCCAGATTGCCCAGACTGAATTCTTCCAATATGCGCAGGCGTTTTTTCTGTGCTACATCACCGGTCAGAAGACCGACACGATGTCCATCGGCAGCCAGATGAGCCCAGATATCTTCACAGCGGTGTTTGGTATTCGCGAAAATAATGCAGCGGTCGGGCCACTCTTCTTCCAATAAAGTCTGTAACAGACGCATTTTTTCTTCATTAGAAGGATAAAAAAGCTCTTCCCGGATGCGGTGCCCGGTTTTCTGCAATGGTTCCACTTCCACATATTCAGGATTGTTCATCTGTTCGAAGGCCAGTTCACGCACCCGATAAGATAAGGTGGCGGAGAATAACAGATTCATACGTTCAGTTGCTGTAGGCATCCGACGGAATAACCAACGGATATCCTTGATAAA
This sequence comes from Xenorhabdus siamensis, assembly GCF_037996745.1. Taxonomy (NCBI): domain Bacteria; kingdom Pseudomonadati; phylum Pseudomonadota; class Gammaproteobacteria; order Enterobacterales; family Morganellaceae; genus Xenorhabdus; species Xenorhabdus siamensis. The sequence continues at coordinate 59,647 of NZ_JBBMXE010000018.1, read as the reverse complement.
ACCGAGATCGTACATGCGATCGGCCTCATCCAGTACAACAACTTGAATAGCACCAAGATTGATATATCCCTGTTTGGCGTAATCAATAAGACGACCTGTTGTGCCAATGACGATATCAACGCCAGATTCCAGCACCTTTAGCTGTTTATCATAGCCATCTCCACCATAGGCCAGACCCATTTTTAACCCTGTGACTTCAGCTAGCTCTTCTGCGTCAGAGTAGATCTGAACGGCCAGCTCACGGGTTGGAGCCATAATCAACGCTCTTGGTTGATTGGTTTTATGCTCCGCCTTGGTGGGATGAGTCAGTAAATAATGAAAAGTAGACGCCAGAAATGCGAGCGTCTTGCCCGTTCCGGTTTGTGCTTGCCCCGCAACATCTTGGCCTTCGACAGTAAAAGGCAATGTTAACGCCTGTATCGGTGTACAGTTGGTAAAACCCTTTTTATTAAGGGCTTCAATGACTTTGGGGTGCAATGCGAAGTCGGAAAACTTCTTTTCTGTCAAATGTGTTTTGCTCATAGTGTGGTAGAATATCAGCTAACTATTGCTTTAAGAAAGTGTATCCGCTGAAATAAAGACACCTTATATTGGTTAATGTACACTGATAACGTAAAAGATTTTACTTTGGAGTCCAAATAATGAGTGAAAAGATTGTGAATGCTGGTGTTATTCATCTGGCTGACAGTGACTTTAATGGAGATAAACTGAAATTAGAAGGTGTCGTTTTGGTTGATTTCTGGGCTGAATGGTGTGGCCCTTGTAAAATGGTTGCGCCTATTCTGGATGAAATTGCTGTTGAGTATACAGGTAAACTGACCGTTGCTAAATTGAATGTTGATGATCATACCGACACTGCGCCGAAATTTGGTATTCGTGGTATTCCGACGATGATTTTGTTCAAAGATGGTGAAAAAGTTGCGGTGAAAGTGGGAGCTTTGTCAAAAACTCAATTGAAAGAATTTTTGGAACCACACTTCTAACTTAGAGTTAGCTCACAGTAATTATGGGCGTTTAGCAGATAAAGTGATTTATCTTATTGACAGCTAGACGTCCGCAACGAAGCATGGTAAGTTAGCTGCCACGTGCTTATATGAAACATGCGTTAGAAAGGTTTTCATAATTTATATGAAGAATTGACACCAAGCATGTTACATACTAAACAATCTATAGTGTCTGATAAATCTGTTATCTCTGGATCACCTTGAAATATCTGATAGCATATCGTATTTAGTAGAGTATCTGAAAGCATATATAGTGTCAGTATATAGCTTGGTACTGAAGACGTCTTTATGCTGAACATCCCGATGATGTTTTCGTACCAGGCGTTTTATGTCGAAGTCTTCTTTTGCTGAGATAGTGTTTACTAAGACAATATTGTTAAACAGTATTTGCTGAAACATGACTTACACTGAGATAGCTCTTGTTTTGAGATTAATCACATTTCGTTATTGTTATCTCGGTTGTGTTTTAACAGTTTGTTAGCCTTATTTTGAAACCAATTAGCGTACTTCAGACTATTGCCTTGTCATATAAATTAATATGTTAATAGGTTGTATTTGTTTTGGGTACAAATAAACAGGCACCGATAACGCTGCCATACCATTCACGTTCATAGTTCGAGATATACCCCGAGTTAAAGAACCCACCATTATGAATCTTACCGAATTAAAGAATACGCCGGTATCAGAGTTGATCACTCTCGGCGAAAATATGGGGCTGGAAAACCTGGCTCGTATGCGCAAACAAGATATTATCTTCTCTATCCTCAAACAGCATGCGAAGAGTGGAGAAGATATTTTCGGAGATGGTGTGCTGGAGATATTGCAGGATGGATTCGGTTTCCTCCGCTCAGCAGACAGCTCCTACCTTGCAGGTCCCGATGATATCTACGTTTCTCCTAGTCAAATTCGCCGTTTTAATCTCCGTACCGGTGACACCATTTCAGGTAAAATCCGCCCACCAAAAGAAGGCGAACGTTATTTTGCTTTGCTGAAAGTTAATGAAGTTAACTTCGATAAACCTGAAAATGCCCGTAGTAAGATCCTGTTTGAGAACTTGACTCCTCTCCATGCTAACAGCCGTTTACGTATGGAACGTGGTAATGGTTCTACTGAAGATTTGACTGCTCGAGTTCTGGATTTGGCTGCGCCTATTGGTCGTGGTCAGCGTGGTTTGATTGTTGCTCCACCAAAAGCGGGTAAGACCATGTTGCTGCAAAACATCGCGGCGAATATTGCCCACAATTATCCAGATTGTGTGTTGATGGTGTTGCTGATCGATGAACGTCCGGAAGAGGTCACCGAGATGCAGCGTCTGGTAAAAGGTGAAGTTATCGCTTCTACTTTTGATGAGCCGGCTTCCCGCCATGTTCAAGTGGCTGAAATGGTGATCGAAAAAGCAAAACGTCTGGTTGAACATAAAAAAGACGTTATTATCCTGTTAGATTCTATAACCCGCCTGGCTCGTGCCTATAACACCGTTGTTCCTGCTTCCGGTAAGGTATTGACCGGTGGTGTGGATGCAAACGCGCTGCATCGTCCAAAACGCTTCTTCGGTGCGGCACGTAATGTTGAAGAAGGTGGTAGCTTGACCATCATCGCGACAGCTCTGGTTGATACCGGTTCTAAGATGGATGAGGTTATTTACGAAGAATTTAAAGGTACAGGTAACATGGAGTTACACCTGTCCCGTAAGATTGCGGAAAAACGTGTTTTCCCTGCTATCGACTATAATCGCTCCGGTACACGTAAAGAAGAGTTGCTCACTGCGCAAGACGAGTTACAGAAAATGTGGATATTGCGCAAAATCATTCATCCGATGGGTGAAATTGATGCAATGGAATTCCTTATTAACAAACTGGCTATGACAAAAACAAACGAAGAATTCTTCGACTTTATGAAACGTTCGTAGTCTGTAAACAAAAATTCGCACTCCATAAACAAAAATAGTTAAGCGATCACTTCTTCAAAACGCCACTTCTTGTGGCGTTTTTTATTGATGGTTTAATTTAATCGCAAAGATGGCATGTATTTTGCTTCTCTGTTTTTAGATGCGTGTTCCCTGACGGTGCTTCATAGATACTCCGCAAATAATGATTGATCACGATCTATGACTGTCTTTACTAATGTGTAAATTTCTTACATTGTAGGCATCTTTTTGTTGACTAGATACTTATTGAGTGAGTTTGATATTAAAGGAAATATAAGAGTCAATGAATACTAGATGACCTACTGTTATTTTTGCAGAGAGTTATTATTGTGAATATTCCCAGTATAGCTGCTGAAATCTTATGCGTATTTATATTCTCATTTATATTTTTGTTTATAGCGCGTAAGTTAGCACAGCGGATAGGTCTTGTTGATAAGCCTAACCATCGTAAATGTCATCATGGAGTCATACCCTTGGTAGGGGGAATATCTATCTTTTTTGGGATTTGTTTTGGTTTTGCTATAACAAAAGAATTTATCCCTCATAAGTGGGTGTACTTATCTTGTGCGGGAGCATTAGTTTTTGTTGGTGCATTGGATGATCGCTTTGATCTTAGTGTAAAAATCCGGGCAACAATCCAAGCTTTAGTAGGCATTAGTATGATGTATTTCTCTGGGCTTAAGTTAGAAAGTTTGGGGGATGCGTTTGGACCATGGGAGATGGTATATTTTTCTCAATCTGGGCCTGCTTGGTAAACGCTTCAAAGTCTTCATGGGGGACGCTGGAAGTACACTGATTGGTTTCACCATCATCTGGCTGTTGACTGAGGTGACTCAAGGGGAAAATCGTTCTATTAACCCTGTGACAGCATTATGGATCATTGCTATCCCATTAATGGATATGGTTGCGATTATGTACCGCCGACTGCGCAAGGGCATGAGTCCATTTTCACCGGATCGTCAGCATATTCATCACTTAATCATGCGCGCAGGTTTTACTTCCCGTCAGGCATTCGTCTTAATTACCGCGGCAGCAGCTTTGCTGGCCGGAGTGGGCATTATAGGTGAACGGTTAAGTTTTGTGCCTGAATGGGTAATGTTGGCATTGTTTTTGCTTGCATTTATATTGTATGGCTATTGCATCAAAAGGGCATGGCGGGTTGCTCGTTTTATCAAACGGTGTAAACGTCGGATGCGTCGGGTTGCAAGCCATCATTAAAAAATAATCGGCTTATCAAAGAGGTTTGGCGCAGTGAAAAACTCAGAAACGAAATCTAATCAGGGTCAGGCGGCTATAGAGCATGAACTGGATATTCGTGCACTATGTTATGTTCTGTGGCGTGGAAAGATATGGATTATCGCACTGGCAATTATTTTCGCTGCTGTCGCTCTGGCTGCATCGTATCTGATGCAGCAAAAATGGAGCGCAACCGCTATTGTAGATTTACCGACAACGAATAACCTGGGGAGCTATTATTCACAACAGCAATTTCTGCGCAATTTAGATACTCACATTAATGCTTCGCCGGAAGCCCAGTTGCCGACGATTCCCGATGGTGCATATAAAGAGTTCATGACGCAAGTTGAAGCATATGATACTCGTCGTGAATTCTGGCTTCATTCCAATTATTACAAACAGCGCCGAGAGGGTAATAATAAAGCGGATGCCGTATTACTGGAAGAATTGATTAACAATATCCAGGTGACACGCCGTAATGAGAAAAATGCGCAAAATGAACATATTAAATTAACGGCAGAAACAGCAATAGATGCCAACCGACTGCTGCGGGAATATATTGCTTTTGCTAATCAACGCGCAAGCACCCACCTGAACAATGAAATTAAAGGCGCGTGGGCTACACGTACTCAATCAATGAAAGCGTTGGTCAAACGACAAGAAATGGTAGCGAAAGCAATGTATAACCGTGAGTTGAATGTCTTGCAGCAATCATTGAAGGTTGCTGAAAAACAAGGCATTCAACGTAATCAGACGAACATCCCTCTTGATGAACTGCCTGAATCTAAAATGTTCATGCTGGGAGTACCATTGCTGCAAGCACAACTCGAAACTTTGCAAGCTACGGGTCCCAATTACAGCATCGATTATGATCAAAATATAGCAATGTTGGCGACCCTAAATGTTGGCCCTACTTTGCAGAATATTTTTCAGACCTACCGTTATCTCAGAACACCTGAAGAACCTGTCAACAGAGACAGTCCTCGCCGTGCATTTATGATGATGCTGTGGGGAGCTATCGGTATGTTGATTGGTGCCGGAGTCGCATTAGCGAGGCGTTCGCGCACATAATTTTATGTATATGATAACTATGTAAATTTCATTTATCGTAAGAAAAAATGAATGGCTGGTTCAGATGGCCTGTATTCTGTGCACATATATATTGATTGGAAGCAGGGATGAAAATAATCGCAACAAATATCCCTTTGTGGAATTACCAGCAATGATTGACAAAATAAGAGAGCCACTGTGAAAGTGTTGACTGTGTTTGGTACTCGCCCGGAAGCCATCAAAATGGCACCATTGGTACATGCTTTGGCCAGGGATAATGCTTTTGAGGCAAAAGTTTGTGTCACTGCACAGCATAGGGAAATGTTGGATCAAGTACTGCACTTATTTGGGGTCAAACCTGATTTTGATCTCAATATTATGAAACAAGGGCAGGATCTTACGGATATTACCTGCCGGATACTTGAATCCATGAAGCCTGTATTAAGTGAGTTCAAGCCAGATGTAGTGTTGGTACATGGTGATACGACAACGACAATGGCAACCAGTCTGGCCGCTTTTTACCAACGTATTCCGGTAGGTCATGTTGAAGCCGGATTGAGAACCGGTGATCTGTACTCTCCGTGGCCGGAAGAGGCCAATCGTAAGATTGCTGGTCATCTGGCGACGTACCATTTCGCGCCAACGGAAAACTCTCGCAACAATCTCTTGCAAGAATCAATTGCAGACAACGCTATTTTTGTCACAGGAAATACGGTCATCGATGCTTTGCTTTGGGTACGTGACCGCATTTTGAATGATGCAGTGTTGAGTGAGCAATTTGCTGAGCTTTATCCCTTTATTGATCCCAATAAGAAAATGATCCTGGTGACAGGCCATCGCCGTGAGAATTTTGGTGGTGGGTTTGAGCGGATTTGTGAAGCGTTGGCGCAAATTGCCAGAATGCACCCTGATGTACAGGTCGTTTATCCTGTTCACCTGAATCCTAATGTATGTGAGCCAGTAAAACGCATTCTGCATGATATTGATAATGTTATTCTTATCAATCCACAAGACTATCTGCCATTTGTTTATTTGATGGATCATGCCTATCTGATACTCACTGATTCAGGCGGGATTCAGGAAGAAGCTCCTTCACTTGGAAAACCCGTTCTGGTCATGCGTAATACCACAGAGCGACCAGAGGCAGTTGATGCTGGTACAGTGCGATTGGTAGGAACAAAAACCCAAACTATCGTTGATGAAGTCACACGTTTGTTGACGGATGACTCTGCCTATCAACAGATGAGCCGAGCTCATAACCCTTACGGTGATGGCAAGGCTTGTCAGCGAATTCTGGAAGTATTGAAGAAAAATCAGGTGACATTATGAGCTTTGAAACAATTTCTGTGATCGGTCTTGGTTATATTGGTTTACCTACTGCGGCAGCATTTGCGTCTCGCCAGAAAACGGTTATTGGTGTTGATGTTAATCAACATGCAGTGGAGACGATTAATCGTGGAGAGATCCATATTGTTGAACCTGATTTAGATAAAGTAGTTAGAACCGCTGTTGAAGATGGCTATCTGAAAGCAGTGTCTTCCCCTCAACCTGCCGAAGCATTTTTAATCGCGGTTCCCACGCCTTTTAAGGGAGCTCACGAGCCTGATATGGCTTATGTTCGCGCGGCGGCAGAATCTATTGCTCCTGTTTTGCAAAAAGGGAATTTGATTATTCTGGAATCAACATCACCTGTTGGTGCGACTGAACAGATGGCGGACTGGCTGGCAGAAGTTCGCCCCGATCTTTCCTTTCCACAGCAGGCAGGGGAAAATTCAGACATTGATATCGCATATTGCCCTGAGCGAGTACTACCAGGGCAGGTTATGGTGGAGTTGATCAAAAATGATCGCGTTGTGGGCGGTATGACACCAAAATCGTCTTTCAGAGCAAGTGAACTGTATAAAATTTTCCTTGAAGGCGAATGTGTTGTCACCAATGCCAGAACTGCGGAAATGTGTAAACTGACAGAGAACAGTTTTCGGGATGTTAACATTGCATTTGCTAATGAACTTTCGCTTATCTGTGCCGAACAGGGGATTAATGTCTGGGAATTAATCAGTCTGGCAAATCGGCATCCTCGCGTTAATATCCTGCAACCAGGCCCTGGGGTTGGTGGTCACTGTATCGCCGTAGATCCATGGTTTATTGTGTCACAGAATCCTGCACAATCCCGTTTGATTCACACTGCCCGCCTTGTGAATGATAGCAAGCCACTTTGGGTTGTTGATCAAGTAAAAGCTGCGGTGGCGGACTGTTTAGTTGAAAGTGGCAAACGGGCAAGTGAAGTTAAAATCGCTTGTTTTGGTCTGGCATTTAAATCAAATATTGATGATTTACGGGAAAGCCCGGCAGTTCATATCACCAAAATGGTCGCACAGTGGCATGCTGGCTCCACCCTCGCTGTTGAGCCGAATATCCATAACTTGCCTCATTCACTGAAGGGTGCCGTGGAACTGGTAGATTTGCAACAGGCACTGGAAGAGGCCGATGTTGTGTTAATGCTAGTGGATCACAGCCAGTTTAAGGCCATTAATGGCAATCAAATAAAACAAAAATGGGTTGTTGATACCAAAGGAGTTTGGCGTTGAAACGTATTCTGATTACTGGTGGTGCGGGTTTTATTGGTTCTGCGGTGGTTCGCCATATTATTAATCATACTGAAGACAGCGTCGTTGTTGTCGATAGCTTAACTTATGCTGGCAATCTTGAGTCACTGGCTCCGGTTGCCGGGCATCCTCGTTATGTGTTTGAGCGGGTGGATATCTGTCATCGTGATGCTTTAGATCGTATCTTTCAGCAATATCAACCTGATGCAGTGATGCACTTGGCGGCAGAAAGTCATGTTGACCGCTCCATTGATGGGCCCGCAGCTTTTATCGAAACCAATATCATTGGAACTTATACCTTATTAGAAGCTGCCAGGGCGTTCTGGCAGCAATTGGATCAGGATAAGCAGGCTGCATTCCGTTTCCACCATATTTCAACCGATGAAGTATATGGTGATTTACATGGTGATGAGGGCTTTTTCACAGAAACGACACCTTATGCACCGAGCAGCCCTTATTCTGCATCGAAAGCATCCAGTGATCATCTGGTCAGAGCGTGGCGTCGTACCTATGGTTTACCGACAGTGATCACGAACTGTTCGAATAACTATGGGCCGTACCATTTCCCGGAAAAACTGATCCCTTTGATGATCCTGAATGCGTTGGCCGGTAAACCTTTGCCCGTTTACGGTAAGGGAGAGCAAATCCGTGACTGGCTGTATGTAGAAGATCATGCACGGGCACTACATTTGGTGGTTACCAGGGCAAAACCTGGTGAAACCTATAATATTGGCGGCCACAATGAGCGCCGGAATATTGATGTTGTGGAAACTATCTGCGAATTACTGGAAGAGTTGCGTCCGGAAAAGCCAGCAGGTATTGCCTTTTATCGTGAGTTTATCACTTATGTCACTGACCGTCCGGGACACGATATGCGTTATGCCATTGATGCAGCGAAAATTGAGCGTGAATTGGGCTGGACACCACAGGAGACATTTGAATCTGGTATTCGTAAGACGGTGCAATGGTATCTGGAAAATGAGAGTTGGTGGCGTAGTGTTCAGGATGGCTCTTATGCAGGAGAACGTCTTGGTTTGGTTGATCACTGCGGGAATGAATAAACCCGTCTGGGGGATAGCATGAAAGGAATTATACTGGCAGGTGGCTCTGGTACTCGTCTCTATCCAATAACACGTGGTGTATCAAAGCAGTTACTGCCTATTTATGATAAGCCAATGATCTACTATCCGTTGTCAGTCTTAATGCTGGCAGGGATACGCGACATACTGATTATTTCTACTGAGGAAGATCTGCCTGCTTTCAAACGCTTATTGGGTGATGGTGATCGTTGTGGTATTCACTTGAGCTATGCCGTACAACCTTCACCGGATGGTTTGGCCCAGGCATTTCTGATCGGCGAGGAGTTTATTGGCGATGATGCCTGCTGTCTGGTGCTTGGTGACAATATTTACTTTGGTCAGGCATTCAGTCCGAAACTGCAAAGTGTTGTGGCTCGCGGGCACGGAGCAACAGTATTCGGTTATCAGGTTATGGATCCTGAACGGTTTGGGGTTGTAGAATTTGATGAGCAGTACCGTGTACTTTCCATTGAAGAAAAGCCAGCGCAGCCAAAATCAAATTGGGCAGTAACTGGACTCTATTTTTATGACAACAAAGTCGTGGATTTTGCTAAACAGGTGAAACCTTCCGCCCGTGGTGAATTGGAAATTACCAGCATAAATCAAATGTATCTGGAGCGCGGAGAACTGAATGTTGAACTGTTGGGACGTGGGTTTGCGTGGTTGGATACTGGCACGCATGACAGTCTGATTGAAGCCAGTATGTTTGTTCAGACAGTCGAAAAACGGCAAGGTTTTAAAATTGCCTGTCTGGAAGAGATCGCATGGCGCAATGGATGGATGGATGAGGAACAAGTAAGAGCCTCTGCGACAGAGTTGGCAAAAACAGGTTACGGCCAATATTTGCTGGATTTACTCCATGTTTATTCATGTTGAACCTGTTTACGCTGATATTGAGCCTTTGGTATGGGATAGCCAGTTTTTTGGCTTATCTACTGCCCGCCTGAATTTCGTATCGGAGTTTTCGTCTACTAAGAGACAGATAACAACAGCTCAGTTGGATGAATATGCTTTGGTGCAGGCGAAAGTTCCCGCGCAACAACTCTATTTGGTTGATCAGTTATCTGCTCTGGGCTTCTCTTTGGTGGAAGGAGAAGCGGATTTACTGCTGTCTGTTAATTCATCATCTGTCAGTTCGTTACCTGCCAGTTCAGAAGAATATGGTAAATATCAGGCGCTGATAACCGCTACACCACCGGATATTCCGGTATTAAAAGCCGCAGCATTGCGCGCGTTCGCAACCAGCCGCTTTCGTGCTCCCTGGTATCAGCCAAATGACAGTGGCCGTTTTTACGCAACTTGGGTTGAAAACGCGGTTCTGGGAACCTTTGATCACGAATGTTTGCTCGTCAATGATGAGTGTGGCGAGCTTGCCGGCTTTGTCACTATGAGAAACCTTGGTTGCCATGAAGCACGAATAGGTTTACTGGCGGTATTACCGGGAAAGCATCGCCAGGGAATTGGAAAGAAATTGATGTCGGCGGCGCAGCAGTGGTGTCAGAACCGTAGGATACAACGGCTGAGAATTGCAACACAGATTAGTAACATCACAGCCTTGCGCCTTTATACACGTAGTGGTGCGATAATCGAAAGCACCGCATATTGGTTATACAGAGGACGAAATGATTCCATTTAACAAACCACCAGTAGTTGGCACTGAACTGAAATATATGCAACAGGCGATGGCCAGTGGAAAATTGTGCGGTGATGGTGGATTTACCAAACGTTGTGAAGAGTGGATGGAGAAGCGTTTTAATTGTCCAAATAATCTTCATCGTTCAAAAGTGCTGCTGACACCCTCTTGTACTGCTGCATTAGAAATGGCGGCAATACTGCTGAATATTCAGCCGGGTGATGAAATTATCATGCCCAGTTACACATTCGTTTCGACTTCCAATGCGTTTGTGCTGCGTGGAGCGACAATTGTTTTCGTGGATATCCGTCCGGATACAATGAATATTGACGAAACCAAGATTGAAGCTGCTATCACGGATAAAACCCGTGCTATCGTGCCAGTGCATTATGCAGGGGTAGCGTGTGAAATGGATACCATCTTGGCACTGGCGGAAAAATACAATCTGTATGTCGTGGAAGATGCTGCACAGGGTGTAATGTCCACTTACAAAGGCCGCGCGTTGGGAACCATTGGCCATATTGGCTGTTTCAGCTTTCATGAGACTAAAAATTACTCTTCGGGAGGTGAAGGTGGGGCAATACTGATCAACGACAAGTCGATGTTCTCCCGCGCAGAGATTATTCGTGAAAAAGGGACTAACCGTACGCAGTTCTTCCGTGGACAAGTGGACAAATACACATGGCGTGACATTGGCTCCAGCTATCTACTGTCCGACTTACAGGCCGCTTTCCTGTGGGCACAGTTAGAAGTTGCTGAAGAAATCAATCAGCGCCGCCTGACCTTATGGGATAACTACTATCGGGCCTTGGAGCCATTGGCTGAGAAGGGGCTTTTAACTCTGCCGATTGTGCCAGAAAATGTAGAGCACAATGCGCATATGTTCTATATCAAACTGAAAGATGTGGAAGAGCGTAGCGAGTTTAATAACCATATGAAAGCGGCTGATATTCTGACAGTGTTCCATTATGTAGCGTTGCACACCAGCCCTGCCGGTGAGAAGTGTGGTCATTTTCATGGTGAAGACCACTTTACCACCAGCGAAAGTGAGCGTCTGGTGCGTTTGCCGATGTTTTATAATATTACTGATGAAGAACAGCAGATGATCATCAGCCGCATTAAGGAATTTTTTGCCTGATGTCACTTGCCAAAGCCTCAGTCTGGACGGCGGGCTCTACACTAATCAAGATTAGCGCCGGGTTGCTGGTCGTAAAACTTCTGGCCATCTCCTTTGGCCCAACAGGGGTGGGGCAAGCGGGCAATTTCCGCCAACTCATTACTGTTCTGGGTGTATTGTCTGGTGCGGGGATCTTTAACGGTGTTACCAAATACGTTGCAGAACACTATGTTGTAAGACACCATCAGCAATCGGCAAAACTCAGAGCAGTATTAGGAACATCATCCTCAATCATTTTGGGGTCTTCTACCCTGCTGGCGATAGTTTTCTTCTTATTCAGCGACACCATCAGTACCAGTTTGTTTGGTCATAACAATTACAAAATGGTTGTGCAGGCGCTCGCATTTATTCAAATGGGAATCGCTTATGCCAACTATTTTCTGGCTATTTTGAAGGGATTTCGCGATGCTCAGGGAAATGCACTGGCGATAATATTGGGTAGTTTGGTCGGTGTAATTGCCTATAGCCTTTGCTATTGGTTAGGGGATTATGAAGGTGCTCTGATAGGGTTGGCTTTAGTGCCTGCTTTGGTAGTGTTGCCGGCAGTGGTTATCCTTCTGCGTCGTAAAGTTATTGCGTTTTCGACATTGAAACCCATCTGGGATCGTGCCATTGCCCGCCATTTGGGGAAATTCACTCTGATGGCGTTATTGACTTCCATTACACTGCCAGTTGCTTACATCATGATGCGAAATCTGATGGCAGAACGTTATAGCTGGGAAGAAGTTGGTATCTGGCAGGGAGTGAGCAGTATTTCAGATGCTTATTTACAATTTATCACGGCCTCTTTCACGGTTTATCTACTACCGACCCTTTCCCGATTGGAAAATAAAAACGAGATTGCCAGTGAGATAGTGAAGGCGTTGAAATTTGTCTTACCAGCCGTGGCAGTTGCCAGCTTTTCAGTCTGGTTATTGCGTGATTTTGTTATTTGGTTACTGTTTTCTGATAAATTTACCGCAATGCGGGATCTATTTGCATGGCAGTTGGTAGGTGATGTTCTGAAAGTTGGTGCTTATGTTTTTGGTTATCTGGTGATAGCGAAAGCGGCACTGCGTTTTTATGTATTGGCTGAAGTCAGTCAATTTCTGTTGTTGATCAGTTTTTCTCATTGGCTGATCCCCGTTAATGGGGCGCTGGGAGCAGCTCAGTCATATATGGCTACTTATATTGTTTACTTTATTCTTTGTTGTAGCGTATTTATTATGTATCGCGGACGAGCATGACAACCTTAATCCACGTTTTGGGATCGGATATCCCACATCACAATCAAACGCTACTGCGTTTTTTTAATGACGTCTTGGCACAGGAAATAAATTTTCCAGCCAAACCGTGTTTTATGGTGGTGGCGAGAGAGCACTCATGGATAACAGCGAATTATCCTGCTTTAACCATCTCTGTTTATGAGAGTAAAGCGGCACTGTCGAAGGCCGTAATAGCACAGGCACAAGAAGACAGAGGCAGACGCTTCTTTTTTCATGGACAGTTTAATACAGGATTGTGGATGGCTTTATTGATTGGAAAAATTAAAAGTCATCAATTCTGGTGGCATGTATGGGGAGCTGATCTGTATGAGGATTCCCGTCAGCTTAAATTTCGTTTTTTCTATCTGTTACGTCGTTTAGCACAGAAACGGGTAGGAAAGGTGTTTGCCACACGTGGCGATCTCAATCATTTCGCAGCGTTCAACCCTAATGTACCGGCTTCACTGCTGTATTTCCCAACGCGTATGGCACCTTCGCTGGTGGTGAAGGAAAAATCCTTTTCATCTGAAGGGATCACTATTCTGTTGGGAAATTCAGGAGATAAATCCAATCGTCATATTGATGCATTGCACAAAATTCATCGTCAATTTGGCACAGAAGCCCGTCTCATTTTGCCAATGGGTTACCCTGATAATAATCAAGCCTATATCCAACATGTAGAACAAACTGCATTGTCGTTGTTCCGGGCTGAGAATATCCGGATATTAAAAGCAAAACTGGCTTTTGACGATTACTTGTCATTGCTGCGTCAATGCGATTTGGGCTATTTCATTTTTAAGCGTCAGCAAGGGATAGGAACTCTTTGTCAGTTGATCCAGTCAGGTATTCCATTTGTTTTGAGTCGTCAGAATCCATTCTGGCAAGACTTAACCGAGCAGCAAATCCCCATTCTGTTTGATGGTGACGAGCTGAATAAGCACTGGGTGCAGGAAGCACAGCGTCAGATGCTGTCTCTTGATAAAGAGGCGATAGCCTTTTTTGATCCTAATTTTGTAGAAGGGTGGAAAATTGCCTTGTTGGAAGCATCTGGAGAGTTTCAATGACTTTGGCGCAATTCGGTGGGTTATTTGTTGTTTACACCATCTCGCTGATCTTCATTATTACATTGATGTATCGGGAGTTTCGACGTGTTCGGTTTAACTTCAATATCTTTTTCTCATTACTTTATTTACTGACATTTTATTTTGGTTTTCCACTGACGAGCCTATTGGTCTTTCAGTTTGATGTACAGGTAGTACCGGTAGATTCATTGCTACATGCGATGCTGGCGTCGGGCTGTTTTTATGCCATTTATTATGTCAGTTATAAAATACGGCTCAGGTATCGAATTCCTGACGTTGATACAACATCCATTAATGCTGTATCTCGTAAGCCTTTGTTCACCATGAATCGGCTAGAAACCAACCTGACTTGGCTGCTGTTGGCAGGTATTGCGATCTTCACTGTTGTCTCTTTCTTTCTGCAAAACGGCTTTCTGTTATTTAAGCTACAGTCGTATAGTCAGATATTCTCCAGCCAAGTTTCCGGGGTAGCACTTAAGCGCTTTTTCTATTTTTTCATCCCTGCCATGTTGGTAGTGTTTTTCCTGAAACCGACTAAGATCCGCTGGCTGTGCTTTTTAGTGGGAACGGTTGGGTTTGGTATTCTGACTTATGTCATCGTCGGAGGAACACGGGCCAATATTATTATTGCGTTTGCATTATTCCTGTTTATTGGAATTGTTCGGGGCTGGATCACCCTATGGATGTTGCTTGTGGCGGGAGTCATGGGGGTAGTTGGTATGTTCTGGCTGGCATTGAAGCGCTATAGCCTTGATGTGAGTGGTGAGGAAGCCTTTTATACCTTCCTGTATCTGACCAGAGATACTTTTTCTCCGTGGGAGAATCTTGCTCTGTTATTGGATAACTACCGTAAAATTGATTTTCAGGGTTTGGCGCCGATAATTCGTGACTTCTATGTCTTTATTCCTGGCTGGGTTTGGCCGGACAGACCTAATCTGGTCTGGAACACAGCCAACTACTTTACATGGGATGTACTGGATAATCACTCTGGTCTGGCGATTTCACCGACTTTGATCGGTTCATTGGTCGTCATGGGCGGGGTGTTCTTTATACCGCTTGGTGCAGTTGCTGTTGGTATGATTATCAAGTGGTTTGATTGGATCTATGAAGCAGGAAAACAGGAAACAAACCGTTATAAGGCAGCTATTTTACAGGCATTCTGCTTTGGGGCGATCTTCAACATGATAGTCCTTGCCCGTGAAGGTGTGGATTCTTTTGTCTCCCGTGTTGTGTTCTTTGGTATCGTCTTTGGCTTGTGCCTGATAGCCGCGAAGTTACTGTATTGGCTGTTAGATAGTGCAGGCGTTGTCCGAAAGTTTGTCATCAATAACTTGTCTGCATCACAAAAAACACCTGTTCTGGTGAATGTAAGGAGAAAGAATGGTGATGAATAACATTCCTAAATATCGTATCCGCGGACTCAATCTATGGGGATTTCGTGGAATGCCACATTTTCTTGATCACCTTTTTCAGGATGGGCAGGTAAAAACAGGAACATTGGTGGCAATCAATGCAGAAAAAGTGCTCACTGCGGAGAGAGACAATGCGCTGAGTATGTTGCTGGATGAAGCAGAATATCTTTATGCAGATGGTATCAGTATCGTACGTGCTATCCGGCGTAAGTATCCTGATGCACAGGTGTCTCGCATTGCGGGCGCTGATTTATGGGAATCTTTGATGGAACGTGCTGGTCGCGAAGGGACACCAGTATTTCTGGTGGGTGGAAAACCAGAAATTCTTACCCAAACAGCAAATAAACTTCGTAAGCAGTGGGGCGTTAACATTGTCGGTAGTCAGGATGGTTATTTTACTGCTGAAGAACGTGATGCGGTATTTGCACGAATTCATGCCAGTGGCGCGCAGATAGTCACGGTAGCAATGGGATCGCCCAGACAGGAGATTTTTATGCGTGATTGCCGAGAAGTGTATCCTGGCTCACTGTATATGGGAGTTGGAGGAACGTATGATGTGTTCACCGGACATGTTAAACGTGCGCCGAAAATCTGGCAGAACTTAGGTTTGGAGTGGTTCTATCGTTTGTTATCACAGCCCAGTCGTATTCGCAGGCAAATCAAGTTATTGAAATTTCTCTGGTATTATTACAACGGTAAACTATAAGTTACGATTTGATTGCGATAATCCACTGTATCCGGCTTAATATTGGTGCTTAATACAGTGGATTGTCTTATCCTGGCTGTGTAATTTGGCCATCTCCATTGACTCTATTTTACAATTTTTTATTTCACTGATGGGCAAAACGTGTTTTGATCCCTGCCTTTTTACGACTGATCTTCACAACCATTGATTATCAATTCCTGTATTTTTTCTATTTGCAAATATAGACATCATAAAAATGGATAGGGAGTTTTATGAGTGATTCAAAACAGAGTCTGCAAAGGGGACTTGAGGCGCGCCATATTGAGTTGATTGCACTAGGCGGCACAATCGGTGTTGGACTGTTCATGGGGTCCGCCAGCACACTGAAATGGGCTGGCCCATCGGTATTACTGGCTTATATTATTGCTGGTCTTTTTGTCTTTTTCATTATGCGGTCGATGGGGGAAATGTTGTTCCTTGAACCTGTCACCGGTTCATTCGCTGCTTTTGGACATAAATATCTTAGCCCTTACTGGGGATGTCTGACAGCCTGGGGCTACTGGTTTATGTGGGTTTCAGTAGGAATTTCAGAGATTACTGCAGTGGGGGTTTACGCTGAACTCTGGTTCCCTGATTTGCCCCAATGGGTTTCTGCACTGGTTGCCGTTGGTTTGGTCGCGTTGGCTAATCTGGCTGCTGTGCGATTGTATGGGGAGTTGGAATTCTGGTTTGCTATGATCAAAGTCACCACGATTATTGTGATGATCCTGGTTGGTATAGGGCTGATATTTTTTGGATTAGGCAATGATTGGCAAGCTATTGGTTTAGATAACTTGACTGCTCACGGTGGTTTCTTCTCTGGTGGCTGGCAAGGTTTCCTGTTTGCCCTATGTATTGTGGTTGCTTCATACCAAGGGGTAGAGTTGGTTGGTATTACCGCAGGTGAAGCCAAGAACCCACAAATTACGCTGAAAAAAGCGATCAACAATATCCTGTGGCGGATTTTGATCTTTTATGTCGGAGCGATTTTCATTGTTGTAACTTTGTTCCCGTGGACAGAAGTGGGAACACATGGCAGCCCGTTTGTGATGACTTTTGCTAAAGTTGGTATTACTTCTGCGGCGGCAGTAATCAACTTTGTTGTATTGACTGCGGCGCTTTCGGGATGCAACAGCGGAATGTACAGTGGTGGCAGGATGCTGTATGCCTTGGCTGCAAACCGTCAATTGCCGGCTTCATTGCTTAAGATTTCAAAAAACGGTGTACCTGTGAGATGTATCGCGATCACCATTAGTTGCCTGATTGCAGGTTCCAGTTTGAATTATTTGATCCCGGAACCCCAGGCTGTTTTTGTTTATGTTTATAGTGCCAGTGTGCTGCCGGGAATGGTGCCGTGGTTTGTTATTCTGGTGAGTCAGTTGCGTTTCCGCCAACATCATCAGGAAGCGCTGAAACAGCATCGGTTTAAATCGATATTTTTCCCTTACGTCAATTATCTGACATTGATTTTCCTGTCTTGTGTATTGATTGGCATGGCGATTAATCCAGATACCCGTTTTTCATTGATTGTTGGTGGTGTCTTTTTACTGATCGTGTCACTCATTTATTGGGGAGCAAAGTTTATCCGGGGAAGAAAATCGATAGAAAATGTAGTTTGATTTTTCATTAATGAAACAATTTGCGGTGGGAAAACGCTGACTTTATCAACTAAATGAATAAAGCATAATCAAACGCATCATTTCTTTTAAAAAAGCACTGGACAGTTGGAGATTAAATCCGTACTATCTTCCACCGCAACGGCGTTAAGCGCCCGTAGCTCAGCTGGATAGAGCGCTGCCCTCCGGAGGCAGAGGTCTCAGGTTCGAATCCTGTCGGGCGCGCCATTTAAAGCGTGCAAGAGCAGCGACGATGAGTTATCGTGGTCAACGGCATTGTAGTAGTAAGAAAATTAGTAGTAAGAAAAGATAGTTGTTATGGTGGCTATAGCTCAGTTGGTAGAGCCCTGGATTGTGATTCCAGTCGTCGCGAGTTCGAGTCTCGTTAGCCACCCCATCTTTTTTATGACATGCGAGGGTGGCGGAATTGGTAGACGCGCTAGCTTCAGGTGTTAGTGTCCTTACGGACGTGGGGGTTCAAGTCCCCCCTTTCGCACCATAAAAAAGAGATAGATGCATTGAAAGTATATTCGGCGAGTAGCGCAGCTTGGTAGCGCAACTGGTTTGGGACCAGTGGGTCGGAGGTTCGAATCCTCTCTCGCCGACCAGATTATGAAGAAATAGCCCTGTCAAATACAGGGCTTTTCTCGTTATATCCAACAGAAAATCTTCTCTTTTTTCTTGCCATTTCTTCCCTTTCTTATAATTAATTATTTTGAAATTAATTGTTTCTATATGTTTACAATTATATTAACTTTTTGTTTTTAAAGTTATTCGATGTTCAGTGTTGTATTTCAACGACAAACCATACCCTCTTGTGTCTCCAATTGGAGACATTTAACTAATTGATTGAATTTACGTATATCTAACTTCTGGAATGGACGTCTCAAATAAGAGACGGTATTTAGCATGTTTTATGAAAAGGTGACATATCAGTCTCATATTCCGGCCATATAATCTGGAAGAAATTTTCTTATGATTATTGTTGTATCTTGATAGTAGGTTAGGAGATTCGCGAGGTATAAGAAAATTGGCATGAAAAGTGCTTTATTAAATTTGTAGATACTCATCCTACTCCTTATGACAGCATCGCTTCATAAACCTCGGGATGATGTAGAGCTAATTGCTAGTGCCTATGGTCCACGTTATAGATGAGTAAGCGTATGGTCTTTTCATCACAAACCGGACACAACGTTGAGTGAGGCACTATATCGTCTGTAGACCTGATTGTATTTATACACCTGTCTTATTTGATAGGTGTTTTTTTTATCTTTATATGTATCGAAATCTTTATCATGGTTAACAATTCGGATTAAGAATTATTGTTAACCATGGCTAATTTTAATTTAAAGGAAAAGATTTATTCTTCTGTATCACTCTCACGTTTCAGAGTCAGCATAAAGCCTTTAGTGCGTATTTGAGCGGCTTCTTCACGTTTGTGTAATCTATCCAGTGCATCGGCAAGCCAGGCGTAATCATGAGCATCAGGACGTTGTGCAAGAGCTGCCTTAAAGGCGGTTTCTGCTTTTGCCCATTCCCCATGACGCAATGCCACTTGCCCTAATGTACTGTTAAGTAAAGGTGTTGCACCGTGTTGTTTCAACAAATGTGAAAGCGATTTTTGCACAGCCTCAGCATTATCTGCCTTTAAGTGAGGGAGTAACAGTAACAATCGTTCATCGTATTGCTGTTTTAATCCATTGAGAATAAGCTGCTGTGCAGTTTCATGATCATTACATTCAATCAGATGTTCAGCCATGGCAACCTGTAATGCAATGTCATTGCGAACTTTGCGGCTTTGATCTTTCCACCATACTTTCAATCCAGTACTGCCTTTTTCTGCCATGATTTGATTCATCAAGCCGATATAAGCTTGCTGACGCAATTGAGCCACATGTTCTTCATCATGTAGGCCAATTTTTGTTATTGACGGTAAAATATCAATCAGGGATTGGTAGGCACCTGAACGTGTATATGCCTGCTCAGCCAGCCGCAACACTTCTGTATGTCGTGGCGCTTGATCGAGTAATGTATCCACACCATTACGGGCTGCATGAACTTCTCCCTGCGCTAATTGGATGCGCACACGAGTAATATCGACAGGGAGTTGATCTTTATCAGCTACTTCTGCGGCACGCTCGATATATTGATTGGTGCGAAAATAATCGCCACGTTGTTGGGCAGCTTCCGCGGCAAGCAGATAGTTAACGACAGGATTTTCTGCATGATCAACATTGCGGGTCAATAAATGTTCTACCTGTTTAAAATCTCCTTCAACCAGCTTAAGCAATGCTTGCTTAGTCTGTAACCGAGCCCGGTTGCGCTTATATCCACCAAAGATCCAGCTATGAGTAAAAGTACCGGTACGTTTTAATCTGCGGTAACACCAACCGATGAGAATCAGCAGGAATTGCAGTAAGAGGAACATAATCACCAAACCAGTAACGCTGGTAGTGATATCGTAATTGTCTGTCTGAATAAGAACATATCCCTGATGCCCGGATAACAAAGGGCCAAGCACAACACCTATGATAAGGATGATGAACAGCAATAATATTTTTAGCATGTTCAGCCCTCCTTAGTGGATGTTTCAGCCTGATTAGAGCCTTCTTCAGATTTCGGCTGAGGCTGAATTTCTGGTTGAACCTGGGGCTGATAAAGCGGCTGGTGTGGCAAGTTATAAATACGCTTGCGCATTAAATCTGCTAGCACAGTCTGGCTATTTAATTGTTCCGGTATATCAATGGAAAGTGGTCGTTTTTCCAGTTTATCTACCTCATTCAGGAAAGTTACCGTATCTGGCATAGATGTATCAAAATAAGCTCTTACCCAGGTTGAAACAGATTTTAGTGATTCCTTATAAGTATCAACTTGTCGGCGAGGAGCTGCCTGGACTGCTATCAACAGCTTGGAGCGGATATTTTCCCGTAGATAGATTTCCTGTTTTGGTGCCAACAGAGGTTCTTTAGAGCCATCACGAGGTTTGATGGTAATGAAATTATCCATAAAGCTGTGCCAGCTTTTGCTCAGATTTTCGCGCCAGTCAGAGAGTGAAGCACTGATCCCTTTATCGTCTCCATCCATCGGCTTCCCTTGTTCTACACTATCAACCAGCGGTAAGTTATCTACCTGATTTGATAGCTGATTCAAGGTTAGAATAATGCCATCTATATCTACCTGATTGATTTTGGATAGCATGTCGATATCTTGCATAATAGTTGAGCGAGCATGCAGTAAACTAGGATCATTCATTTCTGTAAGGCTGCTGTCTGCATCTTTTAGCAGAGCGATCGCGGTAGCAATATCCTGATCACTCCATATCTTGCGGCTTGCCATTTTTACGAGAAAATTTGCCTGTGCCAACCGCCAGTTTTCGATATCAGAATTTGTAATTGCGGACATTCGATCCTGAAGTTCTGCCATGCGGTTGTCTAATTGCTGTCTTTGCGTATTGGCTTGCTCCAGAGCATTTTTCATTGCTTCAATTTTGTCATCTGCATCTTGTTTATCCGCAGACTGTTGTTGCACGAGAGAAGCCACTTGCTGTTGCAGCGCGAGGTTTTCGGCTTCTAATGCTACATTCTGTTGTTTACTATGATAAAAAAGATAAATTCCACCTGAACCTACTGCCAGCGTAATAGCAATTGAGAGTGTACTGCTCACCCATCCGTAACATCTGGATTTACGAGGAGCCTTTTTAGGCTTCTGAGGGAGTGTTGTCTCAACCGCATCAGTGGATTTCTTTTGTTCCGTCATAATGGACATCCCATATTGGTTTATTCCAGCGCCTGCATTAAGGCGTCATTATCTGCACTCTTAGCGACTTTTATTTCTTGCCAGCCCAGTGTTTGGGCAATATTGGCGAGGCGCTCGCTGACCACAATCAGCCGGCAACCTAATAACCACGCTTTGCCATTATCGCTACTCTCAGTGCTACCATCTTCACTGTCATCACCTTCAGTAACTAAGTTATATAACAGTTGCAACATTTCGCCACTTGTAACAACGATGGTTCTTATACCACATTGTTGCCAATGATGATTGAACTCAGTTGTACGATATTTGACTGGCTGACGTGAATAACATTCGCAGTAATCGATTGCTCCTCCCCGCATCCTTAAGGTTGAAGCAATCACCTCTCGGCCACCATTGCCCCGAAGTAATAAAATCTTTTTATTCTCCATTTTTTGTAAAGCAGGGAGTCGCAGGAGAGCTTCACTTGTTTCTCCTTGCTCTGACCAGAGAACGTCTTTTCCTGTTTGTTGATGAAAGAGCAAAGACGTCGATTTGCCGATACCATAATAGGATAACTTGTCAGGCCATGAGAGGCCTTCTTGTACAAGTTGTTTGTTGGCATAATGCACGGCATTTTTGGATAGCAAAAAAACGAAATCACCCGCTGATAGCTGTCGCAGTTTTTGTGCCAGCAAGGGCAATTCAGCACCAGGGTAAATTGCAATAAGTGGTGCACTGAATGCTGTTTTACCGATAGCTCTTAACTGATTGACCAATGCTTCTCCTGCGGGGGCAGGACGGGTGACTAAGATGCTCATGCAGGTAGGTTCCTTTGATATACGTCAGCCAGGATCTGGCGTGCACCTTTCTCTAATAACTCTTCTGCCAATGACACACCCGCTTGGCGGGCCTCTTCACTTCGAATAATTCTTTCGCCACGAATAATGGTACTGCCATCAGGTGCGCCAACAAGGGCACGCAACCAGATATTACTATCCTGCCAAATGGCATAGCTACCAATGGGAACCTGACATCCCCCTTCAAGGCGGGTGTTCATGGCACGCTCAGCGAGGACACAAGTCTCTGTTCTTTGATGATTTAAGGGAGCAAGCAGCTCACGAGTCTGTGTATCATTCAGGCGACATTCAATACCAACAGCACCTTGACCGACAGCGGGAAGCAGCAATTCTGGTGCCAATGGCATTCGGATACGTTCTTCCAACCCTAGCCTCTTAAGGCCCGCAGTTGCAAGGATAATGGCGTCATAATCACCATTGTCAAGTTTGCTCAAACGGGTGCCGACATTGCCACGTAAGTCGCGGATCACAAGATCAGGACGCAACTGGCGAAGCTGGCATTGGCGGCGTAAACTGGATGTTCCAACAATACTGCCTGTGGGCAGTTCATCAAGCGAGGCGTATTCTACTGAAACAAAAGCATCTCGTGGATCATCCCTTTCACAGATTGTGACCAATCCCAAACCCTCAGGAAATTCGACAGGGACATCTTTCATGGAATGAACAGCGATGTCTGCCCGGTTTTCAAGCATTGCTAATTCCAGCTCTTTCACAAATAACCCTTTACCACCAACCTTTGCGAGTGGCGTATCAAGGATGACATCCCCGCGAGTGATCATTGGAACTAATACAACTTTCAATTCAGGATGGAAATGTTCTAGTTGCTTTTGAACGTATCGAGCTTGCCACATAGCTAAAGGGCTTTGGCGAGTCGCAATGCGAATGGTTTTCATTGTCATGGGTAATTATCTTGGATAATTGTATTAATTAACGGCAATAGGAGATTTTTATCTCCAAAGAGTGAAAAAATAGAACAGTAAAAAAGCTCAGTTTTAACACTTCAATAATTTTTTTTCCAGTTAAGAAAAAACCAGAATAGTATATAAATATACAGCCCGAAAAGATAAAAATAATTTTAAACATTAAAATAATGTGTTAATTAAATGGAGTAAATAAACAAATAGATTGAATTAAAATCAAATTGCTATTTGAAATTTATCTTTTTCGAAAAAAGAGAAAGATATTTATCAATTAAAAGTAATATTAATGAAACAGTTATGCAAAATTCGGCGTTTACAATACCTTACAGCAACGATACAGAAAATGGTCAGCGATAATACCTATTTCAAAAAAACATATTTTAGTATCAAATTTGTGATTAACTTAATATTTTACAATGAGTTAATTGATGTTTAGGTGTTGTATGAAAGGTGAAAAGATGATATTGCGGACTTTACGCCTTGACTGCAAGGTGTTAAATTGATCACGTTTCCGATAATAAGTTTGTAAAAAAATTCTAAAAAATAGTCTTGTAACACGACCTGTTAACGAGTATCAGACGTTAACGGTGGCTGAGCGTTAGCGGAAACTGGCGATTGTAAGCACTGAAACTGAAGCAGGCGAAACTCTTGTATCTTTATATTGAAACGCTGAAGCAGCGACTGGATGCAATTAATCAGCTTAGGTTAGAGCGTGCGACTAACTCAATGAGCGCCGCATTTAAGCAGGTTTATAATTTAATTCCAGTATTATTACACTATCATCATCCAATGATGCCAGGTTATATCAAAGATGACGTTCCTCATGGTGTCTGTTTTTTTGTACCTGATGAAACCCAGCAATTTTGGATTAATGATCTGGAATACCAGTTTACTGGTGTTTTCTCCCCCTCCTTTAATGGTGAACTGCCAATCACGGGTATTTACTCGATGGGCAGTACTTCTTCTATCGGGCAGAGTTGTTTTTCTGATTTAGATATTTGGGTTTGTCATCAATCCTGGCTGGATAGTGGTGAAAAAGCGTTACTGGAACAGAAATGTATTTTAATAGAACAATGGGCTGCTTCACTGGGTATTGAAGTAACCTTCTTTTTGATTGATGAGAATCGCTTTCGCCATAATACCTGCGGCAGCTTGAATGGCGAAGATTGTGGCTCAACTCAGCATATCCTTCTGCTGGATGAATTTTATCGCACTGCGGTTTGTATGGCGGGTAAGCGCCTGTTGTGGGCGATGGTTCCAGTGGAAGAGGAAGGAAATTACGATGAATATGTGCTTTCTTTATATGCACAGGGTGTTTTAACCCCAAACGAGTGGTTGGATCTGGGCGGTTTAGGTGAATTGTCAGCAGAAGAATATTTTGGTGCCAGCCTGTGGCAGCTTTATAAAAGTGTAGATTCTCCTTATAAATCCGTATTGAAGAGCCTGTTGTTGGAAGCCTATTCGTGGGAATACCCGAATGGCAAGTTGCTGGCGATGGAGATGAAGCAGCATTTCCATGATGGCTCGATTGTTTCTTTTGGCCTTGATGCTTACAGCATGATGCTTGATCGTGTTACCCGATACCTTACCGATACTAATGACATGACGCGTTTAGATTTGGCGCGTCGCTGTTTTTACTTGAAGGTTTGCGAAAAAGTTCAGGAAAGCGGTGACGATAAAGGATACTCAGGATGGCGACAGCAGATTATCTCTCAGTTAGCGCAGGAATGGGGCTGGAATAGCGATAAACTGGCAATGTTGGATAACCGTAACTCGTGGAAAATCGAGCAGGTACGTGCAGCTCATAATGAACTGCTGGATACCATGATGCAGAGTTATCGCAATCTTATCCGTTTTGCCCGGCGTAACAATTTAAGTGTGAGTGCTAGTCCACAAGACATTGGTGTATTGACCCGTAAATTATATGCTGCATTTGAGGCTCTGCCCGGCAAAATCACGTTGGTAAACCCGCAAATTTCGCTGGATTTGTCAGAACAAGATTTGACATTTATTTATGTCCCACCAGGGCGGGCAAATCGTAGTGGCTGGTATCTTTATAATCGAGCGCCCGCAATAGAATCTATTATTGGCCATCAACCGCTGGAATATAATCGTTATTTGAACAAATTGGTGGCATGGACATATTTCAACGGGTTGCTGGCGGAAAAAACCCGTATTCATATTCATCATGGTGAATCTCAAACTGATGAGAAGAAGCTGCGCGATTTGGTGAGTGATATTTCTACTCATTTCCCTATCCGCTTGCCAGCTCCAACACCAAAGGCATTATACAGCCCTTGTGAAATTCGCCATCTGGCAATTATTGTGAATCTGGAAACTGATCCAACCATAAATTTTTCCGATCAGATTGTACATTTTGATTTCAGAAAATTAGATGTGTTCAGTTTCGGTGAGTCACAGCAATGTCTGGTGGATAGTATCGACTTGCTTTACCGTAATTCATGGAATGAAGTGAGGACACTGCATTTCAGCGGCGAACAATCTATGCTGGAAGCGTTGAAAACGATACTGGGAAAAATGCACAGAGATGCAGCACCGCCAGCGAGTGTTGAAGTTTTTTGTTATAGCAAGCACTTGTGTGGATTGATTCGCACCCGCATCCAGCAATTGGTTTCAGAGTGTATCGGGTTGCGTCTCTCCAGTAACCGGCAGGATCCTAACCGCTTCAAAGCACTGCGCATTTCTGGTCAAACCTGGGGGCTGTTTTTTGAACGGCTCAACGTTTCAGTGCAAAAACTGGAAAATGCGGTGGAATTCTATGGTGCAATTTCAAATACCAAGTTACATGGCCTGCCAGTGAAAATTGATGCTAAAGAAAAACATCTGCCCCCTGTCATTGATGGATTTGCCTGTGAGGGGATCATTCAGTTTTTCTTTGAAGATATTGAAGGTAATCAAGGGTTCAATATCTATATTCTGGATGAATCAAACCGGGTAGAAATTTATTTCCATTGTGAAGGAAGTAAAGAAGAATTGGTGCGTGATGTCAGCCGTTTTTATTCCTCATCGCATGACCGTTTTACCTATGGCTCCAGTTTTATCAATTTTAATTTGCCACAGTTCTATCAAATCGTTAAGAAAGGCGAACGTACTCATGTAGCGCCATTTATGGATGGTAAGTCGCCGTTGAATAATGAGACAAGAAGTATTATTGATCTGGAGTTGGATGAAGCGTTCAGGGCAAATAGCGACCCGTTTCATTCTTTGTACCACTATTGAGAGTGGGTCATAGTTGATCATCGCTGTAGTAAGTAAAAGTGCCGTATTTTGGATACGGCACAAGATGTCGGTTGAATAAGTAAGGGGATAAAAACTTCACTAAAACTGAAATGGCTCGCCACTCTGTTCTGTGATTGCTTGTGCCAGCATGGAAAGAAAATCGTTACCGCTACGGTCGCAAACCCACTTATTATCCTGGTAATCGAAATGATAACCGCCATTTTTAGTTGCCAGCCAGATTTGGTGAAAAGGTTCCTGACGATTGATAATGATCTTGCTGCCATTCTCAAAGCTCAGTGTCATTACGCCACCATTGGTTTCACAGTCAATATCTGCATCACCTTCGTAGTTATCCAGTTGTTCTTCAAGATGAAGCATCAATTGATCAGCTAATTGATGAAATTCGCTATCGTTCATATTTATTTCCTATTTGCTTTTCAGGGCCTAACTGCGATTATAGAGAGTATTGGCGTATGAATCACAGGCATTAATTATGATGAACAAACAATTCCGTTGGTCACTTGCTATCATAACACTACTCTCTATTGCAGGATGTGGCTTGAAAGGTCCTCTTTATTTCCCGCCAGCAGAGTCCGTTGCACCTCAAACTTCATTGAATAAGGCGCAGCCGACGGGAAGTATTTCTCAAAATAACATCTCTAAAAACGATATTATTAAAAACAATACCTCGGCGAATGCTTGATAAGCGTAAGCAGGTGATGGAATTTCACTTGGAGTAGTATATGCAATTCTCCAAAATGCATGGTCTTGGCAATGATTTTATGGTCGTTGATGCAGTGACCCAGGATGTTTATTTTTCACCGGAATTAATCTGCCGGTTATCGAATAGACATACTGGTGTGGGGTTTGATCAACTGCTGGTTGTTGAAGCGCCCTATGATCCTGACCTAGACTTCCACTATCGCATTTTTAATGCGGATGGCAGTGAAGTTTCTCAATGTGGTAATGGGGCTCGTTGTTTTGCTCGTTTTGTCCGTTTAAGAGGATTGACGAATAAGCGTGACATTAAGGTTAGTACGCGGTCTGGTCATATGACGCTAAGCGTGACGTACGATGATCAGGTCTGTGTCAATATGGGCGAGCCGGTCTTTGAACCGCAGTCCGTCCCTTTCCGCGCTAACAAAGCAGAAAAAACCTATATTATCAGGGTCATGGATCGTACTGTGCTCTGTGGTGTTGTCTCAATGGGGAATCCTCATTGTGTTATTCAGGTTGAGAATGTGGACACCGCAGATGTTGAGGTGCTTGGCCCCGTTTTAGAACGCCATGAACGTTTTCCTGAGAGAGCGAATATTGGCTTTATGCAGGTCGTGAATCGTAACCATATCCGATTGCGTGTCTTTGAGCGAGGTGCCGGAGAAACGCGGGCATGTGGTAGTGGCGCTTGTGCCGCTGTTGCTATTGGTATCCAGCAAAATCTGTTAGATAAGCAGGTGCGCGTTGATTTGCCAGGCGGTTCCCTGAATATTCGTTGGGATGGGCCAAGGCAGCCACTTTATATGACCGGGCCTGCAACTCATGTTTATGACGGCACAATTCATGTGTAATTGATTCATGTGTCATTGATGCAGTGTGGCTGGAGTGATTTTTGAAATATGGGGCATTGGAAAATGGGTAAAGAAAACAAACCATTGCACACCGAAAATGAATTGGATGATCAGATCGTGGTGGATTATCTGCTGAATAACCCCAATTTTTTTATCCGCAATGCTAATGCGGTCGATAGGATAGAGGTTCCTCATCCAGTACGTGAGTGTGTTTCTCTGATGGAATGGCATATGAACCGTCAGAGAAAACGAATCCGCTACCTGGAAGAAGATCTGATACATCTGGTGGAACAGGCAAAACAAAATGAAATATTGTTTAATCGCCTGTTGCAATTGCTTGCTGAACTTTCTGCTGCTGAAAGTTTGCAGGATTTTCTTTCCCGTTTAAGCTCATGGTCAAAAACACTGGGTCTGAGCAACTGTTATATTCGGTTGTTTTCTGACAAGTGGTTTCTTGGTGCCCCATTGAATGCGCCGGATTTAGCGATATCCCGCAATGCCTTTGAGCCAGTTCGGATCCAACGATTCGGTGACAATAATCATTATCTTGGTATGTTACACGGCCCGGAAATTTTATTATTGATGCCTCAGGCTCGTCATGTCGGTTCAGTGGCTGTGTCTCTTTTAGGAGGACAGGGAGAGTTGGGCATGGTGATCTTCAATAGCCATGATAAACGACATTACCACGAAGGGATGGGAACTGACCTGTTGGATCAGTTAGTGAAACTGCTACCAAAGTTATTGTCCCGTTGGATTAAACGAGTATGAACCAGCCAATCGATTTACTCCTTGAGCCAGTAGAAGCCTTTTTGCACCATCTGCGAGTTGAGCGTCGTCTAAGTCCGATGACAATAATCAATTATCGTCGTCATCTCACGGTATTGGCAGAAATGTCACTGGAAATGGGGGTAACAGAGTGGTATTTGCTTGATGCGACTAAAGTCAGAATGTTCGCTACTCGTAGCCGTCGGGTTGGGTTACAGTCTGCCAGCCTTGCACTGCGTCTTTCTTCCTTGCGTAGTTTTCTTGATTGGATGGTGACACAGGAAAAAATAGAGGCTAATCCTGCTAAAGTTGTCAGTACACCACGCAAAAAGCACCACTTACCCAAAAACATAGATGTGGACGAAGCTAACCAACTACTCAATATTAACCTGAATGATCCTCTGTCTGTGCGTGACAGAACAATGATGGAAGTTATGTATGGTGCGGGGTTACGCCTATCTGAACTGGTTGGCCTGGATTGCCAGCATCTGGATTTGAAAAATGGTGACATTTGGGTGCAGGGTAAAGGCAGTAAAGAACGTAAAGTCCCGGTCGGGAGAATTGCATTGCAATGGCTGCAACGTTGGCTGGAAATGCGGGAGCTATTTGAACCGGAAGGTAATGCTGTTTTCATTTCCACACAAAGCGGGAGACGGATCTCAACCCGCAATGTACAAAAACGATTTGAGCAGTGGGGGATTCGGCAGGGGATAAACAATCATATTCATCCCCATAAACTGCGCCATTCGTTTGCTACACATATTCTGGAATCCAGTGGTGATCTCCGGGCTGTACAAGAATTGTTGGGCCATGCAAGCTTATCATCTACCCAGATCTACACCCATCTGGATTTTCAACACTTATCCAAAGTTTATGATGTGGCTCACCCTAGAGCAAAAAGAGGGAAATCATAATGCGTTTTTATCGGCCTCTCGCGCCATTTGCTGCGATGACATTCGATCTGGATGATACACTTTACGATAACCATCCAGTTATCGATAAAACCGAAAAAGAAGTATTGTGTTTTATCAAGCAGTACGATACCAAATTCAGCCATTTTGGCAGTGAAGATCTGTATGTATACCGTCAGGCTGTTCTTGAGATGGAACCAGAAATTTACCATGATCTGACAGCATGGCGACGGCATTCCGCAGAACTGATGTTCAGCTACCACGGTTTTAACCGTGAGGCAGCCATACGTGGCGCGGATGAGATTATGTCTTGTTTCACCTATTGGCGTAATCAGATCACCATACCAGAATCGACACATAACACTTTATCGGTGCTGGCAGAAAAGATCCCGCTGGTGGCGATCACCAATGGGAATGTTGAACCTGCTGAATGTGGTCTTGCCCGTTATTTTAAATTTGTTCTTAAAGCAGGAGTGGATGGACGTTCCAAGCCATGTCCAGACATGTATCATCTGGCGGCTAAACGATTGGGGCTGCCAGCAAATCAAATTCTGCATGTTGGTGATAATTTGAAGACCGATGTCGAAGGAGCCCTTTGCAGCGGTATGCAGGCTTGTTGGATGAATGTTGAAAATAAAAATCTGATGCAAGAGCCTGAAGGGCGGCTGGTTCCACATATTGAGATTTCTGACTTGGATTCTTTGATCGCACTGATATAATTTCAAACTGTAATTCTGTATAAAAAAACAGTGACAAAAGTCATTGTTAACAACTGATGGTAATTATGGACGTCTCTTATCTGCTCGAAAGCTTGAATGATAAACAACGTGAAGCTGTTGCTGTACCCCGTACCAATATGCTGGTACTGGCAGGTGCTGGCAGCGGTAAGACTCGCGTATTGGTGCACCGTATCGCCTGGTTACTGTCAGTTGAACATGCCTCACCTTTCTCTGTTATGGCAGTAACATTTACCAATAAAGCAGCAGCAGAGATGCGCCACCGCATTGAAAATCTGATTGGTACTAGTCAGGGGGGCATGTGGATTGGAACATTTCATAGTCTGGCTCATCGTTTACTGCGTGCCCATCATCTTGATGCCAACTTACCGCAGGATTTCCAGATCCTGGACAGTGAAGATCAGCACCGTCTGATTAAACGTATCGTCAAGGCGATGAATCTGGATGACAAACAGTGGCCTGCACGTCAGGGTATGTGGTACATCAACGGCAAAAAAGATGAAGGATTACGCCCTCAGCATATTGAAAGTTACGGCAATCCGGTGGAAGCAACATGGCTGAGAATTTATCAGGCCTATCAGGAAGCTTGTGATCGTGCCGGATTGGTGGATTTTGCTGAGTTATTGTTGCGTGCTCATGAACTGTGGTTGAACAAACCGCAAATATTGCAACATTATCGTGATCGTTTTACTAATATTTTGGTAGATGAGTTTCAGGATACCAACAGCATTCAATATGCTTGGATCCGCTTGTTAGCCGGCGATTCCGGTAAAGTGATGATTGTCGGGGACGATGATCAATCTATTTACGGTTGGCGGGGAGCGCAAGTAGAAAACATTCAGCGTTTCCTCAAAGATTTCCCGGCTGCGAAGACGATTCGTCTGGAACAGAATTACCGTTCCACCAGCAATATACTTAAGGCAGCTAATGCCCTGATTGCTCATAACAATGACCGATTGGGTAAAAACTTATGGACAGAAGGCAGCGAAGGAGAACCGATCTCACTTTACTCTGCTTTTAATGAATTGGATGAAGCACGTTATGTTGTTAGCCGCATCAAGCATTGGCTGGACAATGGCGGAGCATTAAAAGAGTGTGCGATTCTGTACCGCAGTAATGCTCAGTCCCGCGTATTGGAAGAAGCCTTATTGCAGGCTTCCATACCTTACCGTATTTATGGCGGCCAACGCTTCTTTGAACGTCAGGAAATCAAAGACGCTTTATCTTATCTGCGTCTGGTCGCAAACCGTAATGATGATTCTGCCTTTGAACGCGTGGTCAATACACCTACGCGGGGAATTGGAGACAGAACATTAGATGTTGTGCGTCAGATGGCGCGGGATCAACAGAAAACGCTGTGGGAAAGCAGTCTGATGCTGATCCAGGAAAAAGTGCTGGCAGGGCGTGCCGCATCTGCCTTACAGCGTTTTATTGAGTTAATTGATGCACTAGAAACTGAAACACAAGAGATGCCACTCCATATACAGACTGATCGGATTATCCGTGATTCTGGCTTGTGGGCGATGTACCAGCAGGAAAAAGGCGAAAAAGCGCAGGCACGTATCGAAAACCTTGAGGAATTAGTCACGGCGACTCGTCAGTTCAGCTATCAGGATGAAGACGAAGATTTGATGCCATTGCAGGCTTTCTTATCTCATGCTGCGCTTGAAGCGGGTGAAGGGCAGGCCGATGCCTATCAGGATTCTGCCCACTTGATGACTCTGCATTCGGCGAAAGGATTGGAATTCCCGCAAGTTTTTATTGTCGGTATGGAAGAGGGGATGTTCCCAAGCCAAATGTCCATTGAGGAAGGGGGGCGTTTGGAAGAAGAGCGCCGTCTGGCTTATGTGGGTGTGACAAGGGCGATGGAAAAACTGACCCTGACCTATGCCGAAAGTCGTCGCCTATATGGGAAAGAAGTGTATCATCGCCCGTCTCGTTTTATCGGGGAGTTACCGGCAGAATGTGTCACGGAAGTGCGTCTGCGGGCAACAGTGTCCCGTCCGGTGAATCATAAACGGCTGGGAACACCGATCAGCACTAATGATAGCGGTTATGCCCTGGGACAACGTGTCCGCCATCCTAAATTTGGTGAGGGGACGATTATCAATATTGAAGGCAGTGGGGAACATTGCCGTTTGCAAATCGCGTTTCAGGGTGAAGGCATCAAGTGGCTGGTGGCTGCTTATGCCAGGCTTGAAACCGGCCAATAATAATCCGGTCGAATGTTGACAGGCTTTTTCTTCTAAGCGTAACATTCGCGCCTTACGATAAACGTAGGGAGTATAAGGAGACTTATGGTACATGCTGAACGCATTTAAATTAGAGAATAATCGCCTGCTCCGTCTCGAACTTGAAGAAGGTGATAAGTTATCCGACTCGATGTGGGTAGATTTGGTTGGACTGGGAGATAATGATCGGCTCCGAGTCCAGAACGAATTAGGACAAGCTCTGGCGACCCGCACTGAATTGGATGATATCGAGGCTTCGGCCCGTTTTTTTGAAGATGAAGACGGTATGCACGTCCACTCATTCTTCTATTTTGAAGACGCTGAAGACCATGCTGGCAACTCGACAGTCGCTTTTACCATTCGTGACGGTCGTCTCTACACACTGCGAGAGCGTGAACTCCCTGCATTTCGATTATACCGAATGCGCGCCCGTAACCAGACGATGGTTGACGGGAATGCCTATGAGCTGCTGATGGATTTGTTCGAAACCAAGATCGAACAGTTGGCAGATGTGATTGAAAATATCTATAGCGTACTGGAATCCCTGAGCCGGGTGATTATGAACGGTAAACAAGGGGATGAATTCGATTCCGCTCTATCGAATCTTGCTGAGCAGGAAGATATTGGCTGGAAAGTGCGCCTTTGTTTAATGGATAGCCAGCGCGCCCTGAACTTTCTTGTGCGCCGTGCCCGTTTGCCTGCCAACCAGTTAGAACAGGCGCGTGAGATCCTGCGGGATATCGAATCCTTGTTGCCACATAACGAATCCTTGTTCCAGAAAGTTAACTTCCTGATGCAGGCGGCGATGGGGTTTATCAACATCGAACAGAGCCGGATTATCAAAATCTTCTCTGTTGTTTCCGTGGTCTTCCTGCCGCCAACGCTGGTGGCTTCCAGCTATGGAATGAACTTCAAATTTATGCCGGAGCTGAATTGGACATTCGGCTACCCTGCGGCCATTGGGTTGATGATTGCCGCAGGATTGGCACCTTACCTCTACTTTAAGCGAAAAAACTGGCTGTAATCATTCCGATCTCCATGCTTTATAGCCGCTTTGCTGGCTATTTCTAAAGACCCCCCAGTTACATAGTCAGCTATATTTCTGGGGGCTGTCTCTCGTTATACTACAACCTGAAAAAATATATTTTCGTACTCGCATTTGTTCATATATTGACCTGCTTTGAGTGTTAACATATGCTATACATATGTTTTCCAGTGTAGGAGATTTCATATGAGAACTGTAGCTGTTTTTAAAAATGGTAATAATCGTGCTATCCGTTTACCTAAAGATCTGGATTTTGAGGGCGTTAATGAATTGGAAATTATCCGAGAAGGAGAGACCATTATATTACGCCCAGTAAGACCTAGCTGGCATTCATTTTTATCAGAGGATAAGGCGGACGAAGATTTTCTATCTGAACGACCGGAGATTATTGAAGAAGGACGTTTTACGTTATGAAAAAGCTTTACATGTTGGATACTAACATTTGTTCATTCATTATGCGTGAGCAGCCTATTGCGGTGATAAACCAATTACAGAAATGTGTAATGAATAACTATCCAATTGTGGTATCTGCTATTACTTATTCGGAAATGCGTTTCGGGGCAATTGGGAAAAAAGCTTCTCCGAAACATGGTGTATTAGTGGACGAATTTTGTAAACGTTTGGATGGGATCTTACCGTGGGATAAATCTGCGGTGGACACAACAACAAAAGTAAAAGTTGCTTTGACTTCTGCGGGCACATCAATCGGGCATAATGATACCGCCATTGCAGGGCACGCCCTGTCTGTGGGAGCTATATTAGTCACAAATAATACCCGTGAATTTTCGCGTGTAATTGGATTGCCATTAGAAGATTGGACCGAAATATATCAATAAAATTGTGGATAAATTAATCAAAAAACTGACCCGAATTTTCGATAAGGTATTGGGTCAGTTCTAAAATGATTAAAGACAATTGATTACTTCCGCAAACGATGTTGCGTATAAAGCGCATCCAGCGTAAATAGAATCAATGCAGCCCAGATAAAACCAAAAGTGATCAAACGATCTGGCCCAATCTTCTCACCATAAACCAGTGTTGCTAACAAGAACATTATGGTTGGACCAAGATACTGAAAGAATCCTAGCGTGGACAAACGTAGATGTGCCGCCGCTGCGGTAAAAAGCAACAGAGGCACCGTCGTAATAATACCGGCGGCAATCAGCATCAGATTCAAGGAATAGGTATTATCCAACATATTACTGGTCGGGCTGTCGGTGAAGAACAGCAGGTAACTCAGCGCGACAGGGAATACCCAGACTGTCTCAATTAACATGCCTGTTTGTGCATCCACCCCTAGCTTTTTGCGGATCAAACCGTAGACGGCAAATGTTGTCGCTAAGTACAGGCCAATCACAGGTACAGAGCCAAACTGCACGACTTGGATAAGTACGCCTGTAAAGGCTAAAGCCACGGCAACCCACTGCATACGCCGGAACCGCTCACCGAGGAATAGCATACCAAGTAACACACTCACCAAAGGGTTAATAAAATACCCCAGACTTGCTTCAATGAGATGGTTATTATTGACGGCCCAGATATAAGTCAGCCAGTTACTGGTAATTGTGAAGGCAGTAAAACCTAACAGTAGCAAGATATTGGGTTGACGGACAACGACCCAGGCCTGACGCCAGTGACGAGTTACTGTTAACATCAGCACCATAAAAAATACAGACCATATAACACGGTGCGATACGATTTCATCGGGGGGAACATATTGTATGCTTTTGAAGTAGATAGGAGCTAACCCCCAAATCAGGTAGGCACCTAAGGCATACAGGATACCTTTGGCTGTCTGTGGTTTGTTCATAATATCCTTGAATGTTCAGAGAGTGTTCAGAAAAAGTGGGAAGAGCTTGTTAGATGTTAGCCCATAGAGCCATACAATGTGTCACTGGGTTAAGTAATTTACAAGAAATTAATGGCGTAAATAAGAAAGAAAAATTTTCCGCCTGTATTGTTGGTTTTATATGCTATATCGGTGTTTGTTTTTAAAATAATATCCTGCATTTAGCCTGGTGATGTGTTGATTACATAAATAATTTGGACGTCAGATAGGATATAAAAATGTTCTAAGCTGGTAAGTGAAGTTTACACATTTACATCATCAAACTATCTGAATCCCATCATCGTTCTAATTGGTAATTCAGATTTATCAGGGCAATCCAGTCCTCGTATTTTGACCGCAAGATCGTTATTTCTCAACTCATTACATAGTTGTGCAATGTCTTTCGGAGTCCAATAAATGTTTTTTCCATATCCTATTCTCTGAATTGGGTTTAATAAACTTTCCACACCACCTGCTTTTAATATTCTGGCAACTATTGTGGCGCAATTTTTACTGAAAGTACTATAACTATGGCTCACATGATAGTTGCCATATGTTTTCCCAATATAGAATTCATTCTTTTTTTCCTGCATTTTTTCAACATCTAAGTTGATAAGCAAATATTCCAGATGGGGTTGTAAGATAAAATCTTTCTGAATTTTACCGAAGGTTCCTGCAAATGATAAACCTCCTCTAGGCTTGTTGGGGTCACAATAGAAACTGACATAATTATTATCTGTTGGAGATGGTGGATGCTGTATGGATGTTGAAGGACTTGTTTCATGTCTTGAAAAAATGGAAGAAGCTGAACGTCTCCTTTCATTTGGAGGTAAGGGGCTTGCTGGTGTGGAATTGGTCGGTGTTGAGGGTTCCGTAACCCCAATTGGCCAGGGGCATTTTGGCATTCCACCGATATAAACAGAGGCATGCCCTGCAACAAAACTGTGGCAGGGATACCAAATATAGACAACGGCAGAGACGGGGGTTCCTGCAAATATTTTTTGTTCTGCTTTGGTTCTTGGGGTCATAGCTGGTTCTCTGGCTGGTTTATTGATTGATGTTTCAATAAATAACTTTATAAAACAATTTCTTGCGACTTTTTGGTATTGTCGGAATTGGTGGTTTTTAAGATGAGCACCGTGTAATGACTGATGCAGCACGGTTTGTTTATTAAGTAAAGGTATCATATACCCAGAGTGGTGGCCTGTTAATAGATAATTTTGGCTATTTGGGGGAGTATTTTAAATAAAACAGTCAAAACAGAACGTTATTACACCGTGGGATACGTGCCGCAAAATGACAAGGCAGCCGCACCGCCTGCGATTCATTTAAAAGGCCAGTGGCTTAAGGCAGCCGGGTTCGATAAAGGTTGCACCCTGACCGTCAAGATTATGGACGGCTGTCTGGTGCTTATTCCTGACAGTGACGATACCCGCAGCATTAAACAACAATACCAGCTCAGTGAGATTAAGCTTAGGATGCGGGAGTTGATTGGAGATTATCAGGCAGGATGATGATAAAAAACCGGGATAATATGATCCCGGCTTGCTTTAAAATAATATGGTAACTTCATGAGAACTGCCAAAAACCCGCTATGATATTTTTGGTGGATATATTCTCATACAGATATAAGGCACCATAACCAAATATATAGTCCCCATTAACTACACCATCTGGATAGTAATCTTCATCTATTTGCATAAAAAAATCATAACCATCTTTAAGCAAAGCCTCGTAATAATAATTTTCATCTTGTATTAACGATGGACTCTTGGTCTTAGTTATAAAATTAAATTCATTACTATCGACTTTCTCATATCCAATAATATTTGTTTTATTAATATATTTTATTGTACATGCATCATTATTACTTTCCTCAGAGAAAGCATGCGAGAAAACTCTTACTGAACACGCAGGATAAATATTATTATCAACCATATCATCATACCCATCAGGAGTAAGTATGGTAATGTATTCTAGATCATCATCAGGATTCTGAACCGTCAAGAAGAATTTATAGCCTCGTATATCATCTAATTTGTCCAAAAAAAACTTTGGGAGATTGCCACCAATCCGCCCAATAATATTACCATTCGGAACGGTGCTTATTTTCGCAATTAAATTTGTTCTTAGCATTTCATCAACCCATTTTTCTTGGCAAAATCTATAGCTTCTTCTCTAAGTTTCATTGCCGTGTCTGTGGCAAACTTCTTAGCATTTTGAGGCTTCCACCCTCTGTTATTTACCAAATCCTCATAGATTCCTCTTCGGGTAATAGCAGTATTCCTGTTGATATTTTGCAGCGCAGTCTGATTTTTCAAAATATTAGAATCATGTAACCCATATCTGGCCTGCAATTTAGATATTGTTTTGTGCATAGCATTTTCTTGTAAAGCTATTGCTGGGTTAGAGGTCGCGATACCAGACTTCCTACCAGTTATGATGCCATTATGTCTCAGCCAACCATTTTGTAATAATTCATGTGCCGTTAGCCCATCCTTTACATGCAGAGCACTTCCGTAACCTGCAATGCCAAATTCGTTTAGTAAACCTAACGGATCGATCCATGTGAGGGGGTTTGGTGCATATTGGTAGAGGTTTATTCCCCCCGCCAGCCCGATGGGGTCGGGCGAGATATATTGCCCAGCCACCGGCGAAAAATACCTGTACCGATTGTAAACCAGCCCGCTCTCTTCATCCAGCCACTGGCCGGCGAAGGGGCATCATCTCGGAGGCAGTCATACCCGCACGACCTCGCCAGCCCGCACAGGACAAGGCTTCCGAAGTGGCAGATTGAGCCGATTTTGCCCCGAGCATTTTTTGACCCCGACGCCCCTTTTGGGATTATTTGCCACACTACCGCCGCAAGCTGTGGTGCAGTATAGCTGACTGGTTTCCTTTTGATGCGCTGAACAACCTGATTCTGTGAGGTTTTTCACGGCAACGGGCGAACGGTGGCCGGCTTGCCGGACGCCGGGCGGCCGTTCTGCGGGTGCGGGCGGCACAGAGCCTGCAAGCGGCGCACTGCGACGCTCTGGATCACTGACGCTTCAGACCGGGCGCAGCCAGTACCGCAGGGTTGGGGCGGGGGAGGTAAATTAACGGAGGCCGCAGGCCGACCTGCCTTCAGGGGGGGTTGCCCAGGTAACGCAAGGCAGCTAAAGAGGAAGAGAAGGGGTTTTAGCTGAACGTGGGCACGGTGTTTCGGTCTGGCGCGGGTTTTTGGCAGGCATCGGCTCAGAAGTTTAGAGCAGAAGGCGCCAGCCTTGTGCGACGGCACCCCGCGAGGCCGGACAGCGGGGGCGCCAGACATAATGCAAATTGTGCGTTGCGAGCCGCTCCCCGGGGGCGGCGGGACTGCATGACTGCCCGGCGAGTTTCGCACAATTTCCCGGCATTATGTTAAATGGGCTTTGGGCGGCCAGCACAGACTGATTGGGGACGCCGTGGCCGCCGCCGCCCATTGCCCATTTACCCCCGCCGGCACCGAGGCTTCCGGGCAGTCCGGCCACGGTCTGCCCTCGCACCGATCCCAGCCAACTCAACGGGGACGGCCGGATTGTCCGGTGTTCTGTGGCGTCGGTTTGACGTCCGGCTCACTGCTGGCACGGGCTGAGCGGCTCTCTGGCGTCCGCTCTGCTGGGTGGGTCTGCTTATGCACTTCTTTTAAGTGTCCGACGGCAACATGGGTATAAATTTGCGTCGATTCCAGACTGGCATGACCCAGTATCGCCTGAATGTGCCGTGTATCCGCGCCATTTTCCAGCATCTGGGTCGCCATGCCATGCCGGAACAGGTGACAGGCGCCCGGTTTATCGATCCCGGCACGATGCAGCGCATTGCGCACTATCTGGGTCAGGGTGCCATCGGCCAGCGCATTCCCCTGTTGTGACACAAACAGATACCCCGGATCTTTTTCCCAGACCAGACGCGGGCGCACCTCATTCAGGTAACGTTGCAGCCAGTGGCGCGCCGACTCGCCGAAGGGAACAACCCGGTCTTTGTGTCCCTTGCCCTGCCGGACAAACAGCGCCCCGGCGGCAAAGTCGATATCACTGACCTGTAACCGCTGGACTTCTGAACGCCGGAGGCCTGTACTCCATAACGTTTCCATCATGGCGCGATCCCGTACCCTCAGCGGGTGATTGTCCTCGGTCAGGGCTAAAACCTGCCGGGTTTCCTGCTCATTCAGCATGCCCCACGGCAGACGCCGCTCCTGCCGGGGCAACTCCAGCCCCTGCGCCGGGTTGTACAGCAGGTGCTGCCGCTTCGCCAGCCAGCTGAACAGATTACGCAGGTGGGTCAGCTTTTTCGCGATGGTGCTGCCCGTGAGTGGCTGACCCCGCCAGTTCTTCCGGGCTGACAGTCCCCGCTGCCAGCTTTCCAGCTGGGGAAAGCTCACCTGTTGTGCCCGGGTTATCCCCCGTTCGTCACACCAGCGCGCGAACTGCATCAGGTCGCTTCTACAGTGCTGCCGGGTTTGCCGTGTGTAGCGCAGGGCGTCGAGGTGTTCAAGGTAGTCCTCGATATGTTGTCTGAGTGTTGTCGATGCCATGAGAAGCTCCTTTCTGTCTGTGCAAGAAGACGGTTACGATGGGTTAAATGAATGTGCCGGGAACCGTGTTTTTTACGCTAACCCGACCGCTTTGCTTTGACGTCTTGCGGTGTCTGTCTTTGCGAGGATGTTGCCATTCCGACCGCCTGCCGACTGAACCCCGACCCGCGGGCGACTGCTTATCCATTTACCCCGACCGGAGTAAGTCATACCTGTCCTGTCACGGTACGATAAGGCCGCACAGGTGCGCGGTGTTGCTGTCGTCACCGTCAAACAGCAGTTCATAGGCGAACGTCAGCCCGCGCTTGTGCAGCAGCAGGTATTCCATTTCGACCAGCCGCGAGAGATGGAGCTTGAGCTGGGTATCGCCCCACTGCACCGCATCACGCAACTGTTTGCGGGTAAAAATCCTCTCATGGCGAGCCTGACCGCTGTCCCGTATCCAGTCCTGTATCAGCAGCAACAGCTTGCGCGTCTGTGGCGGCATTTCGTCCAGCGTCCGGCCTAAGATTTCATGCGCCAACTGATTGGCCAGCCGGATATCGGCTTTCGTCACTTCGATATAGTCCAACGTTTTCCCGCGATGTTCTGCTGTCTTGATGTCCCGCTGGTGCTGGTGCAGCAGAGCGATGCTCTGAATGAGCGTCAGGTATTTCATATGGTCACGGCGGGTGCGGGTTTTGTCTGACAGGAACGTCAACTGGCTGGCATAGGGGTTGACCACATTCAAGGGCTTAAGCAACCGCTGGGCGTTCTGGTGCAACGTGGTGAGATAGTCCCGCTCATTTTCAGCCAGCAGGCCTTCAAGGGTTTGCTTCTGGCGCTGCAACGCATGGATGGCTTCGGTCTGTTCGCGGGATTCGTTCACCGTCAGCACCAGACAGCGGTTGAGCAGTTCTTCATCTACATCAATGGCGGTCGTGGTTAACATCAGCATCACCGGACCTTTCACGGTGTAGCTTTTGGTGACCAGGTTGCCGGTCGCTTCGTCCTTGCCCGTGCTCGCCATCGTTAACTCGCCGTCCGATTGCAACAGCTTGAGCGCATAAGCCGCCTGCCGCACGCCTTCTTCTTCCGCTATCGCTAAAATCTTGTGCTGGAGATTGGTTTCCCCCAGATAGAACAGGCTTTGCCCGGTCATGGCGCTGTACTGGATGCGTTCTTCTGGCGGGATCAGGTTGAGCACCGCCTCCATTAAGCTGCTCTTGCCTGCGGCACTGCTGCTCTGGATCAGGACGGCTAACGGTTTGGACAACTTTCGGCTCACGGCCGCCAGATAAGCCGCGAGCAGATTCGTTGATTCCCCGACAACCCCGCAGGCGGCTAAATCAGTAGTAATACGGCTGACCAACGCCGGATCTTGCAACAACCTCAAAGCAGACTGCTGCTCATCGGCGCTCAACGCGTTGGCGGCCTGCACTGTCTCAGCGGCCATCCCCGAACGTTGCTCCAGCACCAGTAACACCCGCCCCAGCTCCCGCTTGATCAGCGTGTCCGGCAGTGCCAGCTCCTGCGAAGCCTGACGCACGAAGCCCGAACGCGCCCGGGCGCTCAGGATATCGAGGCTGTCCACGAACAGGGCGCCGCTGTTTTTGTCCCGTAACTGCACATTGATCTTCATGACCGCACTGATCTTCTGCGGCACACCGCGCAACCGCCATTCCTGTGCATCCTGCTGGATCACGATATCGCCGTTAGCTTCCAATGTGGTGATAACCCCCGGTTCAGGCACGGATGCAGGCGCGGGCGCAGTCACCCGCGGAGGGGGAGCGGCCAGGGGCGTTTTTGTGGGCTCACCGAACCATTGTGCTGACGCCAGTAACTGCCCGAACGCGGTTTCCGGGTTCGCCACCTCGCAGCTAACGCGATTGGCATCGCGGCCTTCGGGGAACACGACCCGCCAGACATCCAGACCCGTCAGTTGCAGCGCTGATGCCAGCTGGATGGCGGCATCATTGCCTGCCGGGTCATTGTCATAGGCAATGTACACCTGTTGAACCCCATGTTGCCGGAACGCCGCCCGGTGGGCATCGGTAAAACCGTGAACGCCATAGGAACAGGTGACGTTGCGAAAGCCCGCACACCAGAATGACAGCGCATCAATCAGCGATTCACACAGGATAACCGACGCCGAACCGATCAGCCCCGCCTCATTCCAGACGCCGCCATGCTCACCCGGTAAATACAGATGCAGCGGGGTGCCTGCCCGCAGCCTGTTATTGATTTTGCGGCCGTACATTTCCTGTATTTGCCCGTCCAGCCCAATCACCGGCACAACCAGCGAGCCGCTGAAGTGCTCATGCCCGCTGTCACGCATCAGCCCGATGGCCTGCAACTGCGCGCGGATCTCCGCCCCGGCTTTCAGTGGCTTGGCAGGCAGGCGATACCCCAGGGTGCGGTTGGCAAAGCCCAGCTTAAAATGGCTGACCAACTCAGGGTGATCGAGGCGGCGTTTTTTCAGGTAGGCCAGTGCTTCCGGGGCATTCAGCAGGGTCTGGTGATAAAAGGCGATCACCCGCTGCAACAACGCCTGCCGCCCGATCCCCTCCTCCACTGACGACACCGCCGCCAGCGGCTCCACCGCGGGATTGTGCCCCAGCACCGCCTTTAAGCGTTCGGCGGCATGGCGCAGGCTTAGCCCTTCGGTTTTCATCACCCAGTCCAGCACCGAGCCGCCGGCATCGCAGCCAAAGCAGTGATAGAGATTTTTCGACGGCGTGATGACCATCGAGGGCGTTTTCTCTTCATGGAACGGGCACAGCACAACCATGTCTTTGCCACGCTTAAAGAGCTGCCGTCCCTGCTGCTCAATGATGGCGACTAAAGAGACGGCGGCTTTCAGGTGCTGTAATTCTGCTTCCGGGATGCGAGCCATAAAAATGTTCCTTTTAAAACCTTGTCAATGCTCTCTATAGATATTATTATATGCTCTATAAAGATTGTTTAGTCAAGTCTATTTAGAACAGGGGGCGATAATGGAACTCATCAATATTGACAAAGGAACAGACTGGATGAGTTTTTCTACCCGCTTTCTGCAACTGCGCAAGCAGCACAGCCTGACCCAGCCCCAGATGGCTGAGCGTGTAGGCATACACCTGACCCAAGTTCGCCGCTACGAGTCTGGTGAAGCACAGCCCTCTTTGGACATTCTCAAGCGGATTGCTGTCACTTTTAATGTGTCGGCGGACTGGCTGATATTTGAGGAAGAAGAACGTGAGCCGCAGGACGAACTGAAGCTGAAGTTTGAGGCGGTTAAACAGATGGATGAGGAAGAACAACGTTCGGTGATTTCAGTGCTGGATGCCCTGATTCTCAAGCATCAGGCTAGGCTATTGATTGGATAATCTGACTTAACGCGGCGCTGATGTGGTTGCAACACACCAACGCCGCTAACCACAACCAACTAACAAGGAGTTGAATGATGGCTAAGGCGCATTCTAGGCAAAACCGTGCCGTAAATAAAGCGGCAAAAACAGAACGTTATTACACCGTGGGATACGTCCCGCAAAATGGCAGGCCAACCCCCCGACCCGCGATAAATTTAACGGGAAGGTGGCTTAAAGCAGCGGGGTTTGAGATTGGCGGCACACTGACCGTCAAGATTATGGACGGTTGTTTAGTGCTCATTCCTGACAGCGACGACACCCGCCGTATCAAGCAACAGTACCAGCGCCAGCAAGACCAGTTCAGTGAGATTAAGCTGAGAATGCGGGAACTGCTT
The DNA here is from genome assembly GCF_037996745.1 of Xenorhabdus siamensis. Lineage (NCBI taxonomy): Bacteria > Pseudomonadati > Pseudomonadota > Gammaproteobacteria > Enterobacterales > Morganellaceae > Xenorhabdus > Xenorhabdus siamensis. The sequence goes on along the minus strand of NZ_JBBMXE010000018.1, from coordinate 15,744 downwards.
GGCGACTACAACAGCAACTAAGGGCAGGGAATGAGCGGCTCTTAAAAAGAACAAAGCCGGAAGATCTCGGATCTTTCCGGCTTATTACTTATTGATTTTCTATTTCAATTATCCAGCTTTTTAGATCTTCATTTGTATATAAATATTCTCTATCTGTTGAGGGTAAATCAACCGCACCTAGTAGTTGAATATAATTTACAACCACAAGATCCCTTATTCTTAATGAATCATCATCAAATATGCTTACAGCCCACTCTGCCACATCGGTTCTTCGTTCTTTACCAGATAGAATATTTAAGATTCTTTTAATTAAATCGTTTCGATTAGGTTCGATTATCATGGAGCTATCTTCTACCTTTATAATTACCATCGACGTCAAAGATGTGATGATTTTTTGTGTGAGTAACAGGTTTTGGCGCTACACTCCTAATGTTTCCTGAGTGATCTAATGTTTCATACCAAGTTCGTTTATTGCCAGTAGCAGGATCCCACTCTCTAACTAATCTGGCTCCCTGCATTTCTCCAGGAGTTCTAGACGGTTTTACCTCGCCATAAAAACGATAACGCCCATTTTGTAACTCCTTAACTCCAGCAGGGCCATACTTTTCAGACTGAGTATAATAGTCTTTGAGATTTTGGTAGTTAGCCGCGTTATGAGCGCTATTATCTTTAAGTGAAGGACACGGTGTTAACCCTAATGGGTCAACAAAATTCGACGGATTATGCACATACCCGTACGGATTCACCCCGCCCAGCAGCCCAATGGGGTCTGGCGAGATATATTGCCCCGTCTCGTTACTGTAATATCTAAAGCGATTATAGCAAAGCCCTGATTCCTCATCGAAATACTGGCCTAAAAATTTTAGTCCTGGATCAAATTGTGAATTTTCTCCCGCTACTCCAAGACGCATTCCATACAGAGAATGCACAGGTTGGCGCCAGACTCGATGCCCTTGCGAATCAAACAACGCCAGTGGCTCCCCCGTTGGGGCACAGACTGCATAGTGAGTCTGGATTTCACCCGCAATCAATTCATCACGGTTTTCTGGATCAGGCGTGAAAAACTGAACCTGCTGCGCCAGTAACTGCCAGCCATCAAACACCAGATGGCGGATACTGTACAATCGGTTGTGCCGGTACTCGCGGATTTCTGCCGGCACATCGCCATCCCACAAATACGTTGTGCGCATTCCGGCTTGCTGGCAAATTTTCTCAGTACGCCGCCCAAAGGCATCATAGCGATAGACCCATTGTTGACCACCCGGTGTTAGTACGCCAATTAACTGATTTTGGCTGTTCCAGCGAAATTTGGTGAGCTGCGGGCGATGGCCTTCTTGCCATAACTGCATCGCCGTCATTCGGCCAGAATCGTCATATTCAAATAGATGCTGACCCAATTGTCTCAATCGATGTCCTTTTTGGTAAAGCCGCTCTCCGTCAATCTCATTGAGGCCGTCAAAACGGCGGGATGGATAACCGCAGGAGTCATATTGATAATGTTCCCGCAGCCGATCACCATCACTGACTGAGGTCACTTGTCCATTACCATTGACTACATAACGTAGCCACTGCCGTTCATCATTCGCCGCTACTAAATTAAGTGCATCGTCATAACGATATTCGCGATCTAATCCTGCTAATGTCGGTTGCGGGATATCCGCCACTTCATGGGCGGCAAAAAACTCAGTGTTACGTCCGGCACGCTGGGAAGTGAGCAGCCCCATTAACGAGTGCTTCTGACGCAGGATAAAACCCTTATCAGACTGGCGATGCCATTCGTTTCCATCCTTATCCCGCTCGAAGGTCAGAGAATGATCACCATTGATTGCCAGTAAACTCAGTTCTCCAACTTTATTAACAGCGGTTTTTGCCTGCCAGAGTCGGCCATCGGGTGTATGAAGCTGCCTTACTGTTGTGGTGTTATCAGGATATTCGCGGTGAATTTCCCCGTGTGACTGGGTTTCCCGGATAATACGGCCTTGTTCATCGTATTCGAATATTAAAGAAATGGTGTCTGGTGCGGTGATTTCCAGCAAACGTCCGATGAGGTCATAGCTGTAGTTGGTGGTTCCTTCCGGTGTATGTACGGCTGTCAGTCGTTGTGCGGCATCGTATTCGTAGCGAGTGATATTGCCTGGCGCATCACGCTTTTCAATGCAGTTTCCGTTAAGGTCATAAGCGTAATGCCATTGGGTATCCGCATAGTCGGTTTCAGTAATCACCTGCCCGTCTGCATCCAGTGTATAGCGGTAGCTTTCCCCTTGTGGCGTGATCACTTCCAATAATTGCAGACTGTCAGAGTCATAACGGTACTGCCAGCGGTTTCCTTCTCCATCCACACGTGCGAGAGGTAAATCAAATGGCCCGTATTCAATCTGCCATTTTACGCCATGAGCATCTGTCCATTCGGTCAGATTGCCGTGACGATCATGGCGGAAACGCTCAATACTGTTATTGGGTCGGTCACTTAAAGAAATGCGGTGATGACGATCATAATCCCAACGCCAAAGGGCACCACCGCCAGTCGTCATTCGGCGCAGACGATCCTGGCTGTCATAACCCAGTTGCAGGCAGCGGTTTTCTTCATCAAACAACTTAGTCAGGCGTTGATGACGGTCATATTCCCAACTGCGCTTATTGCCATCACTATCTTCTACGGCGGTGATCAAGCCAAACTCGTTACGGGTCAGAGTGGTCTTATGCCCATCTGGTGCGATAAAACATTCAGGATTACCTTTATTGTCGAATTGTTGCCACCAAACTCGTCCGAGTGGGTCTGTCATGCTGATAAGGCGATCGGCATCATCATAGTGATAACGCCATGTTACCCCGATGGCATTAGTAAAAGCGGTCACTAATCCGGTATCTGCGAGGTAATCAAGGGTAATAATTTCGCCTTTTGGTAAAATCTGGCGGCGCAAATTTCCCCATTCATCGTATTCATAGCGCGTGACACTACCGCATGGCGTTTCCACCTGCGTGACTTGTTGCTCATCATTGTAATGCCAGGTCGTCGTATGGCCTTGTGGCGTGGTTGAATGGGTGATGCCTGGTTCATAGGAGAGATGAACCGGATAGAAACCCCCAGATCCGACGCTATAAATACAGCGCCCCTGCTCATCATAAACGTAATCCACCGCAGTTTGATCATGATCAGACCACTGGCTTATTAAGCCTTGTTCGTTGTATTCATAAAACAGGTGATAGGTTTGTGTACTGTCTGCATCAGCCAGCCAGTCGTTATCGTGATAACCGTAACGCGCCAGCATCTCATTCAGGCCATTATCGGTACGATGGATCTCTTCCAGTAATCCATTTTCGCGGTATAGCAACACTAATTCCGGGCCATCGCTATGGGTAACCTTAACCAGTTGCTGCTGTTCACTGTAATGAAACTGGATGGTGTTATCGTTATTGTCGCGGTATTCGGTCAGCCACAAACGTTGGGTGCTCTCTTTGTCTGGGTCAGCCTCCGTGGTTGTAGGGAAGACAGTTGTAGGAAAGACAGTCGCGGGGAAGGTAAAATATTTACTGATTAAACTGTCGCGATCACTCAGGATAAGGCCTTGCTTATACCGGCTCAGTCTGAAATTGGGGTGTTCAGGGTTGATGCTGTGATCGTAACTGGCTGGCAGGGCGAAAAAGAGTGAGGCACCTTCGGTTGTCAGAATTTCTATTCGATCCCCTGTAACAAGGACACATTCGGAGAAGTTATCCAGCCAGTTTTCCCCTAGCAATCCGCGATGACCGGGTGACCAACTACGGATAAATTGCAGTGGTATCGTCTGCCCTAACTCGATATCGATACGCTGATCAAACAGAGCGCCGGTGGTAACGTCTATCGGGTCTCCCGTAAAGAATCTTTTGGCACTTTCCGTATAACGTTTCAGGCCTTTATTATGTTTGAAAGCGTGTTTGGCACAACTGATGGTTTTGAGTGTGACGATTTCTTTGATTTTTCCGGGGACATTTTTGATTTTTTTAGCGGCCGTTTCGGCACCTTTTTTAGCTCCGTTGATAGCAGCTTTCCGGCCTGCTTTGGTAGTTAGTTTTGCAATGCCTTTTACGGCTCCTCGTGATGGCGGGACGAGAAACTCCACGGCAACGAGCAATGCCCGCTGCCAGGCTGAAAACTCTTCCTGTATCTCAAGATAGGTTTCTTGACCTGAGCCGATAAAGACTTTGCTGGCACCGCCTTTGATAGTTGAGCCACACTCCAGTTTATCCTTAATCCGCGCGGCGGGCTTTTCGTTGATAAAGACGCTTTCACTGCCCTGAGCGATGCGTGGCGCGGGATGATTTTTGCAAGCTGCTGTGTCTAACTCCACCCGCGCGGCGGGCTTGCCTTCAATAAAGACATTAGGTGAACCCGTGGCGATAACACCAGCTGGCGGGTTACAGCTATCAATGGCGTCCGTAACCGCTGAGCTGGCTTTACTTATCACATCACCTAGCGCCATAGTCCACATCGTGCCGACAGCGATAATTGCAAACGTAGCCAGCCCCCCGGTTGCACCTATCAGAAATGCAGCCGCGCCAAATACTGCTGCACCGAGCAACGCACCTACAACTGCCCCCGCAAGTGCCCCTAAAAAACTTTTATGCTGAATGGGGTCTCCTTTACGTGCCGCCGCCGGGCCTGGCTCTCGTGCTACCGGTTGGGGCTGTTGGCTTGCATGAGTTGCGCCCACTCTTGCAGTACGAAGGACAATTTCATCCATTAATCCCATAACTGACCTCCTGTCAGGTTGCCTGAAAACTACTGACGATTGCCAGCAGAGCGTTACGCTGCCCTTCCTCAAACGGCTGTGGAGAAGTCAGGTTAAAAGCCAACAGCAAATTACCCCGTATTTGCAGCACAACAGTCTGGTGCATCTCACCTTCCGGGCTTTGCCATTGGTAGTCCAGCCGCCAGGCGGGTGCACCGCTCAGTTCTATCTCCAGCCTTTGGTGCTCTTTATAACCGGGGAGATGGGTTTCAAACTGAGTTAATGTTTGGGCGTAGTAGGCGGTATGGTCGGAACCCATCGGTACGGGTGTACGGTTAATCACCAAATTAACGCCACTGTCATCCGGCAGGACAAATACCTGCATCGATTCATCACGCCAGTCAGATGGAATAGTTAAGGTTCCTTCATTCATTTGATAGGGTTGTTTATTCATGGGTGTCTTCCTTTATCACTCTTTTTTGGTCTATGTAGCTATCGTGTTCCACATGTGTTTTGATTGGCTCGGCTAGTTCAGTTGAACCTGTTCCTTGCCGTTGATGATGATATTTCTGCCGGAAATATGGATATTGCCCTCCTTGTCCAGTGTGATACTGGCACCGCCTACGCTGATTTGGATGCCACCGTTGACAGACTGGATAGCAATGTCTTCTTTGGCGCTGAGCTTACTTTTTTTCTCCACTGTAACTTGCCGATTACCGTGAATAGTGCAGCTCTCCTCGCCGGTCACTTCTTTGATGCGATCTTTACGGACGGATATCACCTGATTGTTACCGATGTTTTCGGTGTGATCGTGCTTCACCTGTGTGGTACAGTCGTTGAGGATAGTGGTGTTCATATCATTCAGAACGGTGGTATTCATATCTTTCTGGGCATGAAGAGCGAGTTGTTCACTGCCTTTCGCATCCTCAAACAACATTTGGTTATAGCCTTCTCCCTTATGGGTTTTGGAACGAAACGCCATTTGGGTTTTGCTGCCGGGCAAGCCGCCGGGAGGAATATTACTGGCGTGATAGGTTCTGCCGATAACGATGGGTTGATCTGGATCGCCATGTAAGAAGTCAACCACAACCTCTTGGCCGACACGGGGAATAGCGAGCATTCCCCAGCCTTGCCCCGCCCACGGATGTGTAACCCGTATCCAGCAAGAGCTTTGATCATCACTGCGGCCATAGCGATCCCACGGAAACTGGAGTCGAACACGACCATATTGGTCACAAAAAATTTCTTCTCCGGCAGGGCCAACGACTTTGGCAATTTGTGGCCCATCAACGATCGGTTTAGGCAATGGAGAAGGACGCCAGGTCTGGGTTTGGCGGATAAAACTAAATTGGCTGTTTAGTGTCGTACCGCTGCCACTGATTTCCTGTTCTAACGCTTGTGGTTGATAACCCGTATGGCTGGCGGAAATAACCTGCCACGGTTGATTCCATTCTTCACGCGGATGGTTGGTCAGGGTGAATAGCCGCCCCGGTTGGATGGCGATGGCATAACCGTTGCCATGTCCTATCAGCGCATCATTACGCAGTGCTTCGAGTCGGTAGCGGGTAAAAGCAGCACCATGTTGTTCATCTTTGAAACGTCCGGGATAATCGTAATGCTCGTAATAGAGCTTTTGGAGATTGTCCTCTTTCATTTGCTGGCTGAATTCTGCTGCCCAGGCCGGATTCTTAAAAGTGTAATCCTTAAGTTGTACCTGTGCCGGCCGGACCTGCGCGCGGTTAGTGATACGACTAACAGAAACATCACCTGTAGGACTTTGTTCACTGGGTTGGTAAGGAAGTTCGATGCCCAACGGTACTGAGCCAGCATCATCGGCAAAGACCAGGGTATTACGCCCGTTGCCACACTCAAAAAAATAGAAAATACCTTCTTCTGCGGTCAAACGCTGGATGAAAGTGAAGTCACTTTCCTGATATTGCACACAAAATTCACGTTCTGGATGTGGCTGACGCAAACTAAATACCACATCACGAATGCCATGTTCCTTTAAAATGGTGGTGATAATGGTAACGATATCCCGCTGTTGGAAGATGCGTGAATTTTGACGTAGCGTTGTACGCCACAAGTCAGGACGGATAGTCATCTGGTAGGTGGTTTGATGTAGCCCGGTATTCCCTTGTTCAAAGCTGGATACCATACCACTGATGCTTCGTTGTTCGGTTTCTCCCTGCAAAATCGTGAGTGTGGCAGTGTGATCGAGCACAGTAGAAAAATCGACAGAGGGATTAGCACTTGCTAACCCAATATCAATTTGAAAAGGCTGTGAAAAACCTTCTGTCAACGCGAAATCAGTGACAACAAAAGTTTGGGGTGGCAAGCTGCCTGCTGTCAGAGTGAATAAAAGTCCGCCGGATGAATGACTGCCAGTTTTCCGGCTCTTCTGAGAAATAATGCTCTTTTTCAGTGACATAATTCTTCGTCCTTATTTAATGTCGCTATTAGTGCGATATTTGGGTAGCTGTTATCCTTAATTTCTCTTTTAACCAACGATTCGCCGGAAATATTTAATGTGGGAATATTAAGGGCGATCAGGAACGGTATTGTTTAATCTTTTTTCGCTCAGATAATAATTGACAAGATATAGCAGGTTTTTATTTAGTATAAAAAACAGTGATTGCAATCACTCAATAATTTATATAAATCAAATAATTAAAAACAAAATGTGGGGTTGAAAATCAAGATGCTTATCTGCGGGTAGAGAATGACACGAGTATTTCTAAATAAAGTGATAAATTGACAAGAAATTAGCGGGAATTAATATTTCAGGTTCAATCATAATTTAATAATTGGCGGGTTTATCTTGCAAAAAAGGAATGTGTTCTTTATCACATCCCTTTCGTTAAAAATATTAAACATCATCCAACCAAATAAGTTCCTGTTGCACTGGCAATATGTACCCGTTTTTCATTATGCAATTCTATTCTGGCGACCGATACTTTATTACCGGCACGAATGATATGACTACTGGCGGTAAATACCTCGCCACGTCCGGGACGCAAGTAATCAATGCGCAGATCTATAGTACCTATAGTAGGCAGACGTTTTTGCATTTCTTCTATCGTGATAACTTTCATCGTGGCCAGTGTACTCCCGGTACAGACTAAACCACCAGCAACATCAAGTATTGAAGCTATAGCGCCACCATGCAGGATTTTTTGGGCTATATTACCCACCAGCTTATCTTGATTGAAAAACTGAAGTTCTGCATAGTCTTTTTCAAAACGAACTAATTCAAGCCCCAACAGTTGGTTGAATGGCATATGATAAACAAACACCTCACCTATAAATTTACGCGCCTCTTCTTGTGTTAAAGGTTGGGTTGGTTGCTGTATCGTTTCCATATTGGATTTCCTGAAAATTAAAAAAATAAATTCACTAATATTAGATAGTTATTTTTGGTTAATAACTTGTTAAGTTTATGCTTTTATTTTCCAGCTTGCCAGTCTGAGAAGCGCTTCGAAAAAACAATTTTATGAAGAAAAAGTTACTATAAAAAATGCTCGTTTCGTGTTTAGAATGTGTCACGCAGTAAACAAGCAATGGTTACGGTGGCAGGAGCAGGGTTGGCTCGAAGTCGAAACATGTTCGCGTTTATATTCAAGTATTCAGTGGATATGGCGAGTCGATGATTGATTATAACTCCAAGCAGATTCGATTTGGCATCGGTGCCATGCTGAATAAGATATACTGTAATAGCTTCTATATGTCATTTGATTAAATAAACAGCTTTGAATAAATCATTTCAATAATTGAGGAAAGGCGTGTTTACCGCAGAAGTCATCAGCACGGCATCGCTGGCTGAACAAATATTACGAAAAACATTCGGATATCAGCAATTTCGTCCCGGACAGCAGCAGGTAATAGACGCCGTTCTTGATGACCGTGATTGTCTGGTTATTATGCCGACAGGTGGCGGTAAATCGTTGTGTTATCAGATCCCTGCTTTGGTCAAAAATGGGTTAACGCTGGTTGTTTCTCCCTTGATCTCATTGATGAAAGATCAGGTTGATCAATTGAGAACAAATGGCATAGAAGCGGAGTGCTTAAACTCAACTCAAAGTCGTGAGCAACAATTCGATATTATCCGGCGTTGCCGTCAGGGAAGCATCAAACTGCTTTATATTGCACCGGAACGGATGGTAACTGATAACTTTCTCGATCATTTACATGACTGGCATCCGGCTTTGCTGGCAGTTGATGAAGCGCACTGTATTTCTCAGTGGGGACATGATTTTCGGCCAGAATATCGTGCGCTTGGACAACTGCGCAGACGCTTGCCTGATCTTCCTGTTATTGCACTGACAGCCACAGCAGATAAAACCACTCGACAAGATATTGTTCGCTTGTTGGAGTTGCGTGATCCTATCATTCATATCAGCAGCTTTGATCGTCCTAACATTCGCTATACATTGGTTGAAAAATATAAACCTCTTGATCAACTCTGGTCATTTGTTCGTAGCCAGCAAGGAAAAAGCGGGATTATTTACTGCAACAGCAGGAACAAAGTGGAAGAGACCGCGGAGCGACTGCAAAAACGGGGGTTGAGTGTCGCTCCTTATCATGCGGGGCTGGAGAACAATCAGCGTGCCTGGGTGCAAGATGCTTTCCAGCGGGATGATTTGCAGGTAGTTGTTGCGACAGTGGCGTTTGGTATGGGGATCAACAAACCCAATGTACGTTTTGTCGTGCATTTTGATATTCCCCGTAATATTGAATCTTACTATCAGGAAACGGGGCGTGCAGGGCGGGATGGTCTGCCTGCTGAAGCAGTACTGTTCTACGACCCGGCGGATATGGCGTGGCTACGCCGTTGTCTGGAAGAAAAACCCACGGGTGAACAGCAGGATATTGAGCGGCATAAACTCAATGCTATGGGAGCGTTTGCAGAAGCGCAAACCTGCCGACGGTTGGTATTGCTCAACTATTTTGGCGAAAGCCAGCAAACCGCTTGTGGTAACTGTGATATCTGCCTTGATCCACCGAAACGTTATGATGGTTTAGTCGATGCACAGAAAGCCTTGTCCTGTATCTACCGCGTTGGACAACGATTTGGTATCGGCTATATTGTAGAAGTGTTGCGCGGCGCTAATAATCAACGTATCAGGGAATTAGGGCATGATAAATTGCCCGTTTACGGTATTGGCAAAGAGCATAGTCAGGAACACTGGATGAGCATCCTGCGTCAGTTGATCCATCTGGGGTTAATCAACCAAAATATTGCCAATTATTCTGCATTACAATTGATGGAAGCGGCGCGGCCTGTTTTGCGTGGCGAAGTGTCCTTGCAACTTGCTGTGCCTCGAATCCAAAGTTTGAAAAGCAGAAATCAACAAAACAAATCATACAGTGGAAACTATGATCGTAAATTGTTCGCTAAGTTGCGGAAATTGCGTAAATCCATTGCTGATGAGAACAATATTCCACCTTTTGTCGTTTTCAATGACGTAACGCTGATTGAAATGGCAGAGCAGTGCCCAATAACGTCCAATGAACTTCTGCTTATTAACGGAGTTGGGCAGCGTAAACTGGAACGTTTTGGTGATGCTTTTATGACACTGATCCGTGAGCATTTCGAAGGATTTGAATAACCGCAGTCAACCGTAGTCAACAAACAAATAATTGGAAAGACGACGGATATAGAGGATGATAAATGCCGCCTGAGATATTGAAAGCAAGCTGGTTAAACCGCGAACCTCAGTTCTCTGCGTTTACGAATGGATTATTACTGGATTTTTGGAATACCAGAAACGAACGGGAATTTATAGGCGTTGATAATATTCCTATCCGTTATGTTTCTTTCTGTTCGCCCCATCATGATAAGACATTGGTAATATCTCCTGGTCGTAGTGAAAGCTATGTGAAATATTCGGAAGTGGCTTACGATTTTTACCATCTGGGCTACAACATCTTTATTATTGATCATCGTGGTCAGGGCCTTTCAGGCAGAATGCTGACAGATCCTCAAAAAGGACATGTTGAAGCATTTGAACACTATGTGGATGATTTAGCAAAATTCATCGAATTAGAAATCGTTCCACTTCAATCGCATCGCTGTTATGCACTCGCTCACTCAATGGGCGGGGCTATTTCGTCTCTTCTATTACGCCAAGAATCAATATTCCGTGCCGTGGCACTATGTGCCCCTATGTTTGGTATTAACTTACCAATGCCTCGTTGGTTGGCGAATTTTCTGGTCAACCAGGCAGAACCTCACCCTACAAGGCGTAACAGATATGCGATATCAACAGGGCATTGGCGACCATTACCCTATTTTATCAACCTGTTAACCCATAGCTATGCACGTTATCAGCGATATTTACGCTATTATGTTGATTATCCTGAGTTACGCCTTGGAGGGCCGACTTACCGTTGGATGCGTGAAAGCATGCGAACGGGAGATAACTTAGTTGAAAATGCAGGAAAAATTCAGACACCACTTATTATTTTAGAAGCGAGTGAAGATAAGGTAGTGAGTAATCGGGAGTTATTGGCTTTTTGCGAAGCGCGTCAAAAAGCCGGAGCGGGAAAAGAAGAACACAATCCTCTGGTTATCCACGGGGCACACCATGAAATCCTGTTCGAAAAAGATGTATTACGGGCGCAGGCCCTTAATGCGATTTGTGATTTTTTTGATCAACACTGATTTATACCCAATAGATTTCAAGAAAGATGCGGGTATCGCTTAGGAATTTGAACCATGTACTATGTTGTTGCTTCAGACTTAGATGGCACACTATTATCTCCCGATCACGTATTAACGCCGTATACTAAGAAAATTTTGAATCTTCTGACAGATAAAGGGATTCATTTTATTTTTGCGACAGGGCGTCATCACATTGATGTAGGGCAGATCCGCGATGGATTGGGTATTAATGCTTACATGATCGCATCAAATGGGGCGAGAGTGCATAATACACGGGAGAACTGGTATTCAGCCATAATTTGGCACCGGAAATTGCCCGTGATTTATGTTTGCTGGAGTTTGATAATCCGAATGTTTTGACCAACTACTATAATAATGATGAGTGGTGGGTTAACCGTGAAAGCTCGGAACAGACTGAATTTTTTAAGGTGTCAGATTTCCATTTTCAGCTTTTCCAACGTGAGAATTTTCCTGTTAATGGTGTGTGCAAGGTCTATTATACCAGTGAAGATCATGACTATTTGATTCAACTGGAAGAGAGGATTGAAGCGCGTTGGGGAGATAAAGTCAACGTGAGTTTCTCTCTACGAAATTGTCTGGAAGTCATGTCAGGAGGCGTATCCAAAGGGGAAGCATTGGCACAGGTCTGTCAATCCATCGGGTATCAATTAAGTGACTGCATTGCTTTTGGTGATGGAATGAATGATCTGGAAATGCTGAGCGTCGCGGGTAAAGGTTGCATTATGCAGGGCGCCCATCAGCGCCTGAAAGACATTTTGCCGGACATGGAAGTGATAGGCTCTAATGCCGATGATGCGGTTTCGCGTTATTTGCAGAAAATGTATCAAGTTTGATGCTCAATTAAGTCATCAATTGAAAACAGCATCCTGATGGATGCTGTTTTTTTAAATATAAAAAGTCAAATAAAAGAAAATAGTTTTTTATGTGAATATTTCTCTATCTATTATCAAAAAACCATCACTTAATTTTCTTTTTCTATATATTATATTTATTACTTGTTTTTTTATTTTTTCCAGATGGTCACGATGCTTTCTTGTTATTTTTTTCAATTATATCAATGACTACAATCCCATTATATTAATGGAAATATAATTTTTGATAGCCTCTTTAAAATTTATTAATTACAATAGTTAAATTTTATATGATAGTTTTGACTGCAATCTAATTGCTGACTTTTTTTTATTTTAACAGTCTACGCGAGTAGATATGTCTGTATATGAAAATAAATCATGAATAAAAATAATATTGTTATATTTGTTACGTTGGAATTAAAGACTTACTGTTCTGACACTCAGGGAATATATTGATATGCCGTATGAAAGTACGGTGCCAGCTATAACACCGATGCAGCATGCTTCTGAAACATGTTTGGCTACACCGGAAGGGCGGAGAGGGTTTCGGCGAGCCATTTTCTCCTGTTGGCTAGGTACGACAATGGAATATGCCGATTTTGCACTTTACGGTTTAGCCGCGGGTATCATTTTTGCTGACGTTTTCTTTCCTGAAACAGCACCAATGATAGCTTTATTGGCGAGTTTCGCTACTTACTCTGTTGGATTTATTGCCCGTCCCATTGGCGCACTTATGTTTGGTTGGTTAGGAGATCGCAAAGGACGCAAATTTGTCATGTTAATGACAGTAACGCTTATGGGGATATCCACCACACTTATCGGGCTTATTCCTGGCTACACTCTTATTGGTATTTGGGCACCGATTTGTTTGGTGACGCTGTCATATACAGGGATTAGGGGCAGGAGCGGCGTTATCTGGTGGTACTGTTATATTGGGAGAGTTTGCACCGCCAGCACAACGTGGTTTAGTTTCATCTATTATTGCTCTTGGCTCTAATGGTGGAACGTTACTGGCATCACTTGCTTGGCTGCTGGTATTGATGATGGACAAAGAGAGTTTACTGGATTGGGGTTGGCGTATCCCATTCCTGTGCAGTGTTTTGATAGCGATAATGGCCTTATTCATTCGTCATTACATGAGTGAAACGCCAGTCTTCGAACGTTATAAGGCAATGATGGCAGAACAGCGCGAACAAACATTGGATGAGAGAGAAAAGTATCAGACAACCGATAGTTCCCGTTGTTTCTGGCAACGAACCAGAGCATTCTGGCTTATGGTTGGCTTGCGTATTGGTGAAAATGGCCCGTCATATTTGGCGCAAGGGTTCATTATCGGTTACGTCGCTAATGTGCTGATGATGGATAAATTTATTCCAACGATTGCTGTGCTTATCGCATCAATATTGGGTTTTCTGATCATTCCATTAGCAGGCTATTTTTCAGATCGTTTTGGGCGCCGTATTACTTATCGTTGGTTTTGTCTATTACTTGTTTGTTACGCATTTCCTGCTTTTATGTTCTTGGAAAGCCGTGAACCTATTATTGTTATCCTGACTATTGTTGTAGGTATGGGATTGGCTTCACTCGGTATCTTTAGTGTGCAGGCCGCCTGGGGAGTAGAACTATTTGGGGTAACTAACCGTTATTCCAAAATGGCCCTTGCGAAAGAATTAGGCGCTATGTTGTCCGGTGGAACTGCGCCGTTGGTTGCCGCGGCTTTATTATCTTTCAGTGGGCATTGGTGGCCTATTGCCTGTTATTTTGCCGTGATGGCGGGGATCGGTTTTATTACAACATTTTTTGCACCTGAAACACGTGGCAGAGATCTGAATTTACTTGAGGACGCAATTTAGTGTCCTCCCATTTTTGGTATTTTTACCAATTGAATCTCTGTCTCAATTTGAGGGACTAACATAAGTATTATGAATTCTCGCTTAAAAAGAGTAACTCGTAGCGATGTTGCGAAAGAAGCTGGAACTTCGGTAGCCGTCGTCAGTTATGTCATCAACAATGGCCCACGACCTGTTGCAGAAGCCACTCGCCAGCGCGTATTAGCAGCGATAAAAAAAACAGGCTATCGGCCGAATAACATTGCGAAGGCATTAGCTTCTGGCTCGACACACGCTTATGGTTTGATCCTGCCGGATATCTCCAATCCCTTTCTTTCTTCGGTAGCTTGTGCTTTACAACAAGAGGCTTTTAAGCACGGGCAAGTATTGTTACCGGGAGATTCAGGAGATAACCGGCTTCGGGAGAAGGAGCTTATCAACAACTTATTGAATCGTCAGATCGACGGTTTGCTGTATACCAGTGTGGATCGCTATCCTTATATGGATTTGATTCAGGCCAGTGGAACTCCCTGCGTTATGCTTGATTGGGTTAATGCTGATTCAAATGTTAGTGCAATTCGTGTGAATGAAAGGATTGCAGCATTTAAAGTGACTCAACACCTGACAGAGCATGGTTACCGCGATATTGCCATTATCTGTGGTCCTCTTAATATGCTGAATACTCAGGATCGTCTTTCTGGCTGGCGGGATGCTTTAAAACAAGCAGATTTGGTGGTACGGGAAGAATGGATCTTTTCCACAGACTATACTCGTTTGGGCGGTTATGAAGCAACGTTACGGATGCTAAAAGGGAAATTACCTCGTGCACTGTTTGCTACTAATGAATTACAGGCATTCGGTTGTTTGCGCGCGCTGGCTGAACATAAGATAGCCGTGCCTGCTGATATTGCATTGGTTTGTTTCAATGCGACTCAGCAATCTCTGTTTAATGTGCCTTCTTTAACCGCGGTTCGCCAGCCGGTTGATCAAATGGCACAAACAGCTATCGGAATGTTGAGATCATGGACTGGCAAAGCTCAGGAATGCGAATTTGAGTTTGAACTACAAGTTGGTGAATCTTGTGGTTGTCTGGTTGGGTGGTAACCTTACTCAAACTATGTGACAGTAAAATAAGCTACCGCATTTATTTTAAAAGTCGGTTACAAGGCAATGGATCAGAGTACTGTTGAAAAGGTAAAAACGAATACAAGCACCAGATTGCGTTGTGGTTAGCGCTCAGAAATTTTTCCTATGATAAAATCAACCGGGATTGCACCATGGTCATAGATGATACGACGCTGGTCAGTGTTATCGCACTTTTTGATTATTTGTACGATGAAATAGTTAACTGATATATTGTTAATGAGATTAATCTGTTTTTAAATAACTTAATTTTATTATAAGGTTGCTAAATAAAAGTTGTTTTTTATTGGTGGTTAATAATGAATTAAAGGGCTTTTTTTTCCTGATAGATTCATAGATAACTTTGATATGAAGTAGATGAATGTATATTTAACGCACTTTAAATTTTATCTTTGTAAGATTTTTTCAATCTATTATCTAATAATTACATTATTAATTTCATATATTGGTATAGAGCGTAGACTTTAAAAGATAAGCGAGTATAAAATTGGCATCCTTTATAGTTTGTCTCCTTTTTTATATAATTT